>NZ_BAAAMU010000099.1:0-18642 GCF_039529435.1 Nonomuraea maheshkhaliensis | reverse complement strand
CGCCCCCCCCCGACCGCCCCACCCCGCCCGGCCCCTCCCCCCCGGCCACCACCTCCCGCGCCACCGCAGAGGCCACGTCATGACCGACCAGCGCCACCACCACCCGCCCCGCCACCAGACCCGCCACCAGACCCGCGGCCCGGCCTGACGCCTCACCCGACGCCTGGCCCGACGCCCCGGCCGACGCTCGGCCGTGTTCCGGCACGGGAGGCGTTCCGTCGTGGAGGGCCGTGAAGGCGTGCGGTCCCAGGGCCTCAGCGGCCTCGGCGGCCTCCGGGGGCGCCGCCAGCACCACGAAGGGCTCCTCGGGCAGGCGGCCGCCGAGCGGCTCCAGCACCACGCGAGCCCGCTCGCTCTCCCCCGCCAGCAGCAGCTCCAGCACGGCCGCGCGGACCCGGCGCTCGGCCGTCAGCCGGGTCCTGCCCTGCTCCATGGCCAGCGTCAGCAGCGAGCCGGCCGCGTTGATCACCGTGTGCGCGACCGGCGTGAAGGCGTGCCTGGCCCCGACGGCGAAGAAGCCGCGCGGCCGCCCCCCGCCGCCCAGCGGCAGCACCACGATGTGTTCACCGGGCGCGGACAGCGCGAGACTCGACGGCACCCGCTCACCGCCCCGCCCGCCCTGCTCACCACGGCGCACGTCAACGGACCGAGCCGCCGGTTCGGCCCGGCGACCGGACGGTTCGGCGGGCCGCCCGCCACGGAGCCGGGTCAGTTCGTGGGTCACCGCCTCCGGTCTGGCACCCCGGGTGGCGTGGCGTACCTCGCCGACCTCGTCCAGCAGCGCCGCCCAGCCGTCGACCTCCCTGGCCAGCCGGTCGATGACCGCGTGCATGCCCTCGGGCCGCAGCGCGGCCCGGGTCAGCCGGCCCTGGGCGGCGAAGGCGCGGCTGATCTCCTCGTACTGCTCGGCGGCCAGCAGCTCGCTGACGGCCTTGCCGATGGCGATGAACGGCGTCTCGCGCGGCACCTCCAGCAGCGGCAGCCCGGCCCGCTCGGCGGCGGTCACGAGCGCGGGCGGCGTCTCCTCATGCGAGACCCCGACGCCGAAGCCGAGACCCGCCACGCCACGGGCGACGAGCCGGGCGACATAGTGGGATTGGTCGCCTTCCATCCGCAGGCCGGTGGTGAGCAGCAGCTCCCCGCCCTCCAGGTACGGTGTCGGGTCCGCGAGCTCGCTGACCGCCACCCAGCGCACCGCGGCCTCCAGCACCCCGGGCGCCGAGGTTCCGGCCAGCGGCCGGAGGTTCATGCGGCGCACGACGGTCTGCAGCGTAGGCGGCATGCGATTTTATCCATTCCGGCAAAGACGAGGTACTTCAGTGTGACATATCGACGTATCGGAGCTCATGGGAGCCCGCCGTAGCGTCGAAGCCATGAGCATTCCCCAGGAGCGGCGCGTCGTGACCGCGATCCCAGGCCCCAAGTCGCAGGAGTTGCTGGCCCGCAAGCTGGCCGCCGTCCCGCCCGGGATCGGCACCACGCTGCCGGTCTTCGTCACCCGCGCCGGCGGCGGCGTGGTGCAGGACGCCGACGGGAACTCGCTGATCGACTTCGGCTCCGGCATCGCGGTGACGAACGTCGGCAACGCCGCCCCCAAGGTCGTCGAGCGGGTCCAGCGGCAGGTGGCCGAGTTCACCCACACCTGCTTCATGGTCACCCCGTACGAGTCGTACGTGCGGGTCTGCGAGAAGCTCAACGAACTGACCCCCGGCGACCACGAAAAGCGCACCTTCCTGGTGAACTCGGGCGCCGAGGCCGTGGAGAACGCCGTCAAGATCGCCCGGCACGCCACAGGCCGGCCGGGCGTCGTGGTGTTCGACCACGGCTACCACGGCCGCACGCTGCTCACGATGACGCTGACGGCCAAGAACATGCCGTACAAGCAGGGCTTCGGCCCGTTCGCCCCCGAGGTGTACCGGGTGCCGCTGGCCTATCCGTTCCGCTGGCCGGGCGGGCCGGAGAACTGCGCCGAGGAGGCCGCCGAGCAGGCCATCGACCTGATCACCAAGCAGATCGGCGCGGGCAACGTGGCCGCCGTGGTGATCGAGCCGATCGCGGGCGAGGGCGGGTTCATCGTGCCGGCCAGGGGGTTCCTGCCTCGGATCGCGGAGTTCTGCCGGGCGAACGGGATCGTGTTCGTGGCCGACGAGGTGCAGACGGGCTTCGCGCGTACCGGGACGTTGTTCGCCTGCGAGGACGAGGGCGTCGTACCTGACATCATCACCACCGCCAAGGGCATCGCGGGCGGCCTGCCGCTGGCCGCGGTCACCGGTCGGGCGGAGATCATGGACAAGGTGCACGCCGGCGGGCTGGGCGGCACGTACGGCGGCAACCCGCTCGCCTGCGAGGCCGCCCTCGGCGTGCTGGAGACCATCGAGGCCGAGGACCTGGTCGCCAGGGCGCGGCGCATCGGCGAGATCATGCTGCCCCGGCTGGAGGCGCTCAAGGAGCGCTTCGACGTGATCGGCGACGTGCGCGGGCGCGGCGCGATGATCGCGATCGAGCTGGTCGAACCCGGCACCAAGACGCCGAACCCGGCCGCCGTGCAGGAGATCGTCCGGCGCTGCCACGCGGAAGGGCTGCTGGTGCTGACGGCGGGCACGTACGGCAACGTGCTGCGCTTCCTGCCGCCGCTCGTCATCCCCGAGCACCTCCTGGAGGAAGGGCTCGGGATCCTGGAGAAGGCCGTCGCCGCGCTCTAGCCGACGAACCCCAACGAATCGGGCATCCACCTTGCGGCTGGATGCCCGTTTTTGTGGTGTAACCGCCGCTACTCGGGTAGAGAATTCACCTTGACTTGACGCGCAGCAGGACGCTCATGGCCTCGGTCAGGGTTATAACGGTTCCGACGTACGGAGGGGCGATGGCTGCTGGGAGCGTGATGAACTGGGGTCCGACCAGATCGGCGCGAGGTATGTTGACGTTCGACCCTGAGGGCCTGTCCGCGGCCCAGCGCGACGGCGACGCCTGCGTCGTCTGCCACAAGCGGTGGCCACGGCCCCGCGTGCGGGTGGGCTGCCTGCCCGACGAATCGGCCGTCCTGGCCTGCGGCGACTGCGCGGAGGCGCTGCTGCCGGCCCCCATGGCCACCGTCGTGGCCTTCCCTTCCCGCTGATCGACGCCGCCTGATCGACGCCGCCTGACCGACGCCGCCTGACCGCCCTCGGCGGCCCTTGTCGTCCGGAAACGCCGTCCGGGAACGCCGAGGCGCCCCGGGACGGGGGGAAGGCCCGGGGCGCCTCTTGACGGGCCTCGCCCAGCGGGGGAGAAGGGCGGGTCCGCGGCCCGGTCACGTGAGGGTCAACGGCCCTCACTCACTTGGCCAGCAGCTCCTGCCAGCGCTTGGCCCAGGCGGCATAATCAGTGCATTCCCCGTCTTCCGCCGCGCAACCCCCGGGTGGCCGAACGGCGAAGGCCACGCGGTCGAGCCGCTTGTCGTCCCCCACCCCGTACGTCTCGCACATCAGCCTGGCCCGCCCCTTGCACGCCTTGTCGTTGGCCGGCGCCATCCCGGCCCAGGCCGCCGCGTCGCGCTGGGCGTCGGCCGCGGTCATCCAGTTGAGCCACCGGTAGGCGCAGGTGGTGTCGGGCAGGTTGGCGCCCAGCATCCATGAGTCGACCCATCCGGTCGTCCGGCGCTCGGGCAGCACCTCGATCGGCTTGCCCGCCTGCTGCAGCAGCAGGCGCCAGTAGGGGGTGACCTGGGCGTAGTCGAGCCGGCCCGTGGCGAACCCCTTGATCAGGTCGAGCGGGTTGCGCCAGTAGGTGCGCTCCTTGTTGCGTTCGAGCAGCGCCATGGCCTGGTCGAGCTCGCTCTCGCTCAGCTCGTACGGCTCCTTGGCCGACCCCTCGGCCAGCGCCGCGTCCGCGATCGTCATCGGGCTGTCGCGCAGCGCCGTGCGTCCTGACGCGAACACCTGCTCCGGAGTGCCGCCCCTGACCTTGGACCGGTCGTAGACGAGCTCGTGGTAGGCCCACAGGTAGGGCACCCCGTAGACCTTGCCCGACACCGTGGTCATGTCGCGGAAGCGCTTGTCGAGGTCCTGGTAGCCGCTCACCTTGGCCGGATCGATGGCCTGCACCAGCTTGCGCTGGATCAGGTCGCCCGCCAGCGCCGGCCCGGCGGTGATCACGTCGTAGGGGCGGTCGCCGACCCTACTGGCCAGTTCCTCGGCGGTCTGCGCGGTGTCGAGCCGGGCGATCCTGCAGCCCGTCTCCTGCTCGAACGCGCCCACCCAGTTGACCTTGGAGGTGACCCCGCCGTACTCGGCGTAGCCGCGGTAGGTGAGGATCTGCAGGGTGCCGTCGAGCTGCGTGGCGCTGGGCGTGGGTGTGGGCGTCGTCGTGGCGGTGGGCGTCGCGGTGCGGGTGGGGGCGGGCGTGGCCGCGCCGCTCGGCGGCGGAGTGGGACGGGCCGCGCCCACGCCGGCCACCAGCGCCGTCGCGGCGACCGCCATGGCACACGTCATGGCGCGAGTACGACGACGATTCACGATGCCCCCTAGTCCGTGTGCAGGAGCTTACCGGGGAACCGGGGACAGGGCGGGGCGTGTGGCCGGTGCACGGGGCGGGAGCGGCGTCGTCCGCTCCCGCCCGTGACCGTCGCTCACCCGTTCGTGGGGAAGCCCAGGTTCACCCCGCCGTGCGAGGGGTCCAGCCAGCGGGAGGTGACGACCTTGCCACGGGTGTAGAAGTGCACGCCCTCGGTGCCGTGCACGTGGGTGTCGCCGAACAGCGAGGACTTCCAGCCGCCGAAGCTGTAGAAGGCCATCGGCACGGGGATCGGCACGTTGATGCCGATCATGCCCACCTCGACCTCGTTCTGGAAGCGCCTGGCCGCGCCGCCGTCGTTGGTGAAGATCGCGGTGCCGTTGCCGTACAGGCCGTCGTTGATGACCTTCAGGCCCTCCTCGTACGACGAGACGCGCACGATCGACAGCACCGGGCCGAAGATCTCGTCCGTGTGTGTCCGCGACCCGGCGGGCACGTGGTCGAGCACGGTGGGGCCGAGCCAGAAGCCGGCGGTCTCGGAGGCCTTGCCGCCGCCGAGCACGGTCGTCTCGCGGCCGTCCACGACCAGCTTGGCGCCCTCCTCGACGCCCAGGTCCAGGTAGGAGGCCACCTTGTCGCGGTGCGGCCCGGTGACCAGCGGCCCCATCTCGGACGCGGGGTCGTCGCCGGGGCCGACCACCAGGTTCTCCACCCGCTCGACGATCTTCTGCACCAGCTCGTCGCCGATCGGGTCCACGGCCAGCACGACGGAGATCGCCATGCAGCGCTCGCCCGCCGAGCCGAAGCCCGCCGAGACGGCCGAGTCGGCCACCAGGTCGAGATCGGCGTCGGGCAGCACGAGCATGTGGTTCTTGGCGCCGCCGAGCGCCTGGACCCGCTTGCCGTGCGCGGTGCCGCGCTCGTAGACGTACTGGGCGATCGGGGTGGAGCCGACGAACGAGACCGCGCGCACGTCCGGGTGCTCAAGCAGCCGGTCCACGCTGACCTTGTCGCCCTGCACCACGCTGAAGACGCCGTCGGGCAGCCCCGCCTCCTGCCAGAGCCGGGCCATGAGCAGCGAGGCCGACGGGTCCTTCTCCGACGGCTTGAGCACGAACGCGTTCCCGCACGCGATGGCGATCGGGTACATCCACATCGGCACCATGGCCGGGAAGTTGAACGGCGTGATGCCGGCCACCACGCCGAGCGGCTGGCGGATCGAGTAGGAGTCCACCCGGGTCGAGACGCCCTCGGAGTAGCCACCCTTGAGCAGGTGCGGGATCCCGCAGGCGAACTCCACGACCTCCAGGCCGCGGGCCACCTCGCCGAGCGCGTCGGAGTGCACCTTGCCGTGCTCGGCGGAGATGAGCGCGGCGAGCTCGTCGCGGTGGGCGTACATGAGCTCGCGGAAGCGGAACAGCACCTGCGCGCGCCTGGTCAGCGAGGCGTCGCGCCAGGCGGGGAAGGCGGCGACGGCCGCCGCCACGGCCGCGTCCACGTCGGCGGCGGAGGCCAGCGCGACGTGGCCGCTCACCTCGCCGGTGGCGGGGTTGTAGAGCTCCGCGGTACGCGCCGGGTCGCCGTCGGCGAGGGCTCCGTTGATCCAGTGCTTGACCGACTTCACTGAGCTGCCGCCTCCGCGTCGATGGTCTCCAGGGCCGTGACGATGATGCCGAGGCCCTCGGTGGCCTCTTCCACCGTGAGGGTGAGGGGCGGGGCCATGCGGATGGCGGTGCCGTACAGGCCGCCCTTGCCCGCCAGCAGGCCCGCCCGCTTGGTCAGCTCCATGAAGCGGCCCGCCTGGGCAGGCGTCTCCAGGTCGACCGCGAACATCAGCCCCTTGCCGCGCACGCCCTTGACCACGGACAGGCGCTCGGCGGCGGCCTTGAGCCCGCTGATGATGATCTCGCCGGTACGGGCGGCGTTGGCCTGGAGGTCGTGGTCGAGCACGTAGTCGAGGGTGGCGTTGGCCGCGGCCATGGCGATCGGGTTGCCGCCGAATGTCGACAGGCCCACGGCGTGCGGGGCGTCCATGAGGTCGCCGCGCGCCACCACGCCGCCGACCGCGAAGCCGTTGCCCAGGCCCTTGGCGAACGTGATCATGTCGGGGGTCACGCCGTGGTTCCCGATGCCGAAGAACGAGCTGCCGGTCCGGCCCCACCCGGTCTGCACCTCGTCGGAGATGAACAGGATGCCCTGCTCGTCGAGGACCTCCTTGTAGGCGGCGAACAGCCCGTCGGGGGCCATGGTGAAGCCGCCCACGCCCTGCACCGGCTCGGCGATCAGCGCGGCCACGTCGTTCGAGACGCTCGTGGCCAGCACGTGGCGCAGGTCGTCCACGCAGGCCGCGATGTAGTCGGCGTCCGACAGGCCCTTGAACTGGGTGAGGTGCCGGTCGGCACCGTGCAGGAAGTGCACGTTGAGCGGGGAGAGCGAGTTGTTCTTCCACGACCGGTTCGCGGTGACGCTGATCGCGCCGAAGCTGCGCCCGTGGTAGCTCTGGCGCATGGCCAGGACCTGGTCGGTCTTGCGCGCGTACGTGGCCAGCAGCAGCGCCGTCTCGTTGGCCTCGGTGCCGGAGTTCGTGAAGAAGACCTTGGCGTCGGGGATGCCGGACAGCCGGGCGATCTTCTCGGCCAGCTCGATCTGGCCGCGCAGCAGGTAGAGGGTGCTGGTGTGCACCACCCCGGTGGCGAGCTGGCGCTCGACGGCCGCGCGCACTTCGGGCACGTCGTAGCCGATCATGTTGGTCAGGATCCCGGCGAAGAAGTCGAGATAGCTCTTGCCGTCCGCGTCGATGACGCGGTTGCCTTTGCCACTGACGATCTCGATGGGGTCGTGATAATTGAGGGCCAGCCAATTGGGCATCACTGCCCGGTGGCGCGCGAGAAGCTCCGACATGTTACCGAGTATCCCTTTTTCTGGGACCGACCTGCTCCTGCAACATGTCGGAGGGGAGAAGTTTTGCCTTACACCCTGACACCCTCCAGACCCAAAGCCCGGCCGTTCAGACCTGGACCGGCTCCGGAGCGGGGGCGGACGGCGCCGCCGGGCGCAGGACACTGAAGGCGAGCAGCGCGGCGGCCACGCAGAACCCGCCGCCCACCCACGCGCCGAGGTGCATGGCGGAGGTGAAGGCCCGGTCGGCGGCCTCGCCCAGCCCGGCCGCGTGCGCCGCGCCGATCGACTCGCGCGCCGCCGCCGGCAGGCCGGCGGGCATCTCGGCGGTGTAGCGGCCGGCCAGGACACTGCCCAGGACCGCGATGCTGAGCGCCATGCCGACCTGCTGGACGGTGTCGTTCAGCGCGGAGCCGACGCCGGCGTGCTCCATCGGAATGGCACCCATGAGCGAGGCGTAGGCCGAGGGCCCGGCCAGGCCGCCGCCGATGCCCATGAGCACCAGGCCGGCGAGCAGCGGCAGGTAACCGGTGGTCAGGGCCATGACGACGAAACCGCCGGCCATCAGCAGCAGCCCGGCCGCGATCAGCACCCGGTTGCTGAGCCGCTTGCCGAGCCCGGCGCCCACGCCGTTGAAGATCGCGGCGGCCACGGCGTAGGGCAGCAGGGACAGCCCGGCCTGCATCTCCCCGTACCCGAGCACGAACTGCAGGTACTGGGTGAGCATCAGCATGACCGCGCCGGCGCCGAACGACATCAGCAGGATCGAGAACGACGCGCCGCTGAAGTTGCGGTTGGCGAACAGGTGCAGCGGCAGCATGGGCTCGTCCCTGCGCCGCTCCCAGAGCACGAAGGCGCCCAGGGCGACGACCGCGAGCACGATGACGGGGACGTTCCACTCACGCTCGATGATCACGTAGACGCCCGCGGTCAGGCCCGTGATCGACAGCAGCGCGCCCACGGGGTCGATCTTCCGCCCGGCGCTGCGGCTCTCAGGCATCAGCACCACCGCGGCCACGATGGCGACGGCGGCGACCGGCACGTTCAGCAGGAAGACCGAGCCCCACCAGTAGTGCTCCAGCAGGAAGCCGCCCAGGGTCGGGCCCGACACCATGCCGACCAGCGCCACGGCGCTCCAAGCGGCCATGGCCTTGCGCCGTTCGTCGTCGGCGAAGACGGTCATCAGGATCGACAGCGTGGACGGCATGACCAGCGAGCCGCCGACGCCCATCAGGAACCGGGCGGCGATGAGCTGCCAGGGCTCGGTGACGAGCACGGCGAGCAGGGACGCGCCGCCGAAGAAGACCAGGCCGATGATCAGGAGGCGGCGGCGGCCGTACGTGTCGGACAGGCTGCCCGCGGTGAGCAGCAGCCCGGCGAAGGCCAGCACGTAGGCGTCGATGATCCACTGGATGTCGGACGGGGTCGCGCCCATCTCCTGGTTCAGCGAGGGGATGGCCAGGTTGAGCACCATGTTGTCGATGACCAGGACCAGCAGGGCGAGACACAGAGCGGCGAGGGTCCACCAGCGACGGGGATCTCGTACGGTGTTCGAGTTCACTCGCACACTGTACGACAACTCTCGTACAGTGTGCGAGTGGATTTAAGCTGGGAGCATGACAGGCAAGACGTACACCTCCGTGTGGCTCCGCGAGCCGCGTAAGGCCACCAGCCCCGGCCGCAGCCGGGAGGAGATCGTCAGAGCCGCGCTCGACCTGCTCGACGAGGAGGGCATCGACGGGCTGAGCATGCGCAAGCTCGGCGCCAAGCTGAGCGCGGGCGCCACCAGCCTCTACTGGTACGTCGCCAACAAGGACGAACTCCTCGAACTGGCCTACGACGAGACCTGGGGCGCGATCATCGTCCCCGACCCCGAGGAGGCGGGCTGGCGTGAGACGACCTCGGTCCTGGCCCACAGCATGCGCCAGGTGATGCTGCGACACCCGTGGATCGCCAACCTGCTCGGCCGACTGCCCGCGCTCGGGCCCAATGCGCTGCGGGTCGCCGACCGAATGCGGCAGGCGTTCAAGCTGGCCGGCTTCACCGGGTTCGACGTCGACTACGCCGGGGCCACGCTGACCGGCTACGTCTACGGCATGACCCTGCCCGAGATCGCGTGGAACAGCACGATGGCCGCCGACGACTACGACGCCGACACTATGCGCGCGCAAGTGAGAAAGGCCGCCGCCGACTTTCCCGAGATGCTGGATCGCGTCGACATGGACACCTACGAGGATCCTCGGATGATGCGGGCGGTCGCGTTCGACTTCGGTCTCGTGTCGGTGCTCGACGGCCTTGAGCGGCGGCTGGTCACGTAGCAGGATCCGGGACATGAGCGATTTCCGTGCCGCCCGCGACTTCCTTCTCGGCGCCGACCCCGCCACCGCCCGCCGTGACTTCCGCTGGCCGCGAGCCGCCGAGTTCAACTGGGCGCTCGACTGGTTCGACGGGGTGCTCGCCGCCGAGACCCCCGACGCCGTCGCGCTCAAGATCGTCGGAGCTAGCAGCGCCGACTACACGTTCGCCGGGCTGTCGGCCCGCTCCAACCAGGTCGCCAACTGGCTGAGCGAGCAGGGCGTGCGCCGGGGCGACCGGATCCTGCTCATGCTCGGCAACCAGGCCGAGCTGTGGGAGGCGCTGCTGGCCGCGATGAAGCTGGGCGCGGTCGTCATCCCGGCCACCACGCTGCTGACCGGCAAGGACATCGCGGAGCGGATCGAGCGCGGGCGGGTCTCCCACGTCATCGCCAACGCCGCAGACGCGGGCAAGTTCGGGCCGGGCGAGTACACCAGGATCGCCGTCGGCGACGCCTACACCTGGCTGCTGTACCACGAGGCGTACGAGGCGCCCGAGACCTTCACCCCCGACGCGCCGACCCGCGCGGACGACACGCTGCTGCTCTACTTCACCTCCGGCACGACCTCGCAGCCCAAGCTGGTCGAGCACACCCACGCCTCCTATCCGGCCGGGCACCTGTCCACGATGTACTGGATCGGCCTGCGGCCGGGCGACGTGCACCTCAACGTGTCCTCGCCGGGCTGGGCCAAGCACGCGTGGAGCAACGTCTTCGCCCCCTGGAACGCCGGGGCCACCGTGCTCGTCCACGACTATCACCGCTTCTCCGCGCCCGCGCTGCTGGAGGTGCTGCGCGACGAGCGGGTCACCACGTTCTGCGCGCCGCCGACCGTGTGGCGGATGCTCATCCAGGAGGACCTGGCGGCGTGGAAGCTGCCGCTGCGCACGGCCGTGGCCGCCGGCGAGCCGCTCAACCCCGAGATCATCGACCAGGTGGCCAAGGCGTGGGGCATCACCATCAGGGACGGCTACGGGCAGACCGAGACCACCGCGCAGATCGGCAACGCGCCCGACGAGCCGGTCAGGCCCGGGTCCATGGGCCGGCCGCTGCCCGGCTACCAGGTCGTGCTGATCGATCCGGTCTCGGGTGAGCAGGGCGACGACGGCGAGATCTGCCTGCCGCTGGACGACCGCCGCCCCCTCGGCCTCATGTCCGGATATATCGGTGGATCGGGGGATGCGATGCGGGACGGCTTCTACCACACGGGCGACGTCGCCACCCGCGACGCCGACGGCTACATCACCTACGTGGGCAGGACCGACGACGTCTTCAAGGCCTCCGACTACCGCATCTCGCCGTTCGAGCTGGAGAGCGTGCTGCTGGAGCACGCGGCGGTGACCGAGGCGGCCGTGGTGCCCGCGCCCGATCCGGTACGCCTGGCCGTGCCCAAGGCGTATGTGACGCTGGCCCCCGGCTTCGAACCGGACGAAGCCACCGCCCGGTCGATCTTCGAGCACTGCCGCAGGGAGCTGGCCCCGTACAAGCGGGTGCGGCGGCTGGAGTTCGACGAGCTGCCGAAGACGATCTCCGGCAAGATCCGCCGCGTCGAGCTGCGGGTACGCGAGCCGCGCAGGGAATACCGGGAAGAGGATCTTCACTCCTGACCGGGTTGGCAGACTGTCAATCGACCCTCCGCCGTTCTTACAGGCTGATCGGATAGGCTCGGCCCGTGCTCCCCACCATCGCCGACGTCCTCGCTCTGGAGACCGTGCGCCGGGGCAGCCCGCGCGTGGTCGCGGGCGCCGACCGGCTCGACACCAGGGTGCGGTGGGTGCACGTCGGCGAGATCGCCGACATCGCCCAGCTGCTCCGCGGCGGCGAGCTGGTGCTCACCACGGGCGTGGCCCTGCCGGAAGACCCCGACAAGCTCGCCGACTACATCGGCGAGCTCTCCTCCGTCGGCGCCTCGGGGCTGATCGTTGAGCTGGGCCGCAGGTTCGTGGGCGAGCTGCCGCAGGTCGTGGTCAAGGCGGCGGAGGAGCACGGGCTGCCGGTCATCGTGCTCACCCGCGAGACGCCGTTCGTGCAGATCACCGAGTCGGTGCACGCCCGCATCATCGACATCCAGCTTGAGGAGCTGCGCGCCTCCGAGCAGCTGCACGAGGTCTTCACCGAGCTGTCGGTCGAGGGCGCCTCACCGGCCGAGGTGCTGGCCCAGGTGGCCCGGCTGTCGGGCCGGCCGGTGCTGCTGGAGAACCTCGCGCACCAGGTCCTGGCCGCCGAGTCGGCGGGGCGCGACGCGGGCGCGCTGCTGGCGGGCTGGGAGACCCGGTCCAGGGCCGTCGCTCCGGCCGAGCGCACCGCGTACGATCCAGCCTCCGGCTGGCTGGTCACCACGGTGGGCGCGCGCGGCCAGGACTGGGGGCGGCTGATCCTGCTCTGCGACGCGCAGCCGTCGCCGCGTGACATGGTGCTGGCCGAGCGCGCCGCCACCACGCTCGCCCTCGGCCGCCTGCTGGAGCGCCACCAGGAGTCGCTGGAGCGCCAGGCCCATGGCACCATCATCACCGGCATCCTCACCCACGCCTACGCCGACCCCGACGAGGCCGCCGCCCGCGCCCGCGCGGTGGGCGTGCCGCTCACCGGCCGCAAGCTGATCAGCGTCGTCATCAGGCCGACCGAGCCGATCGACCAGGCGCTCGACGGGCAGGCGCAGCTCGGCGAGCTGGCCGAGGCCACCGCCGCCGCCTGCCGCGACGCCCGCCTGCCCGCCCTGGTGGGCGCGCTCGACCAGGAGCGCGTGGGCGTGCTGATGCCGCTGCCGCCGCGCACCCAGGCCGAGCCCGCGCTGACCTCGCTCTCCGAGCGGCTGCGCGTGCTGTGGCGGCCGGGCTCGTCGTTCGTGCTGGCGGCCGGCTCGGTGGTCGAGTCCATCAGAGACGTACGCCGCAGCTTCCTCGAAGCCGAGCAGGTGGCCGACGTCGCGGTCCGCCAGCCCGACGGCCGCGCCTACTACCGGCTGCCCGACCTGCGCCTGCGCGGCCTGCTCCACCTGCTGCGCGACGACGCCAGGCTGCAGACGTTCGCCGAGCGGGAGCTGGGCCCGCTGCTGGCCCACGACGCGCAGCGGGGCGGCGACCTGACCCGGATCCTGCGCGTCTACCTCGACTGCGGGCGCAACAAGGCCGTCGCCGCGCAGAAGGCCCACCTGTCCAGGCCCGCCTTCTACGACCGGCTGCGCCGCCTGGAGCGCATCCTCGACACCGACCTCGACGACGTCGAGTCCTGCCTGTCCCTGCACGTGGCGCTGCTGGCGCTGGAGTCGTTCAGGAGAGACAGCCGCTGACGGCCGCAGGTCAGGGGGTCCACCACTCCGCCTTGCACTCCGAGGCCAGGTCGTCGACCGTGACGCGCTTCTCCTGCAGCACGAGCCCGTTCGCCGTGATCCGGCAGACGAGCGTGCCCTGCTCGGCGCTCCGGCCGGCGATCAGCCACACGCTCAGCGGCGCCTCGCCGAGCTTCACCTTCCGCGTGTAGGGAAGCCGCACGAAGCTCTCGTCCACGGTGCCCGCCTTCCGCGAACGGCTGTCGATCCGGTACGCCACCGAGGCGACCTCGACCCCGTCACCGACGACCGCCAGCTCGACCTCCGTCGGCTCGTCCAACGGGACAGCGGTGCCGACGCCCGCCGGGCCCGCGGACGGGGGCGGGACGATCGCGTTCTGCCCCCCGATCGACTGGAGGAAGAGCAGCACCGCGATCGCCACCGAGGCCACCCCCAGCACGACCCCGCCGGCCGCGAACAGCTTGCCGCCCAGCACCTTGACCGCGATGGTCACCACGCCGAGCAGGGCGCCGAGCAGGCCGAGCGCCGCGCCCGGCAGCCGCAGCACAGGGAAGAACGCCGCCAGCGCGCCGATCCCGCCCCAGAGCAGGGAGATGATGCCGAGTGCTGGAGCGGGCGGCGTGTACCGCGGCAGGCCGGGCGGCGGCCCGGGCGGCCGGCGGAGCTCGCCTCCCGGCCCAGGCGGCGGCTGATCGGCCGGCTGCCGGTCGGACAGGTGCTGGTCGGGCGGTTGCCAGTCGCCATTCATGGCAGGTTCCGATCGGGAACGGCGGGGGCGGGCTCGAATCGGCTTTCCGACCAGGGTGGGGATCGACGCACGACTTAACGATAAATCTCCGGAGCTCTTCCGCTTTCTGACCTCGTCAAATGTCCGGAAAATGTCCTCATCCGCACCCAGCCGCGTTTCAGAAATGCGCGACGCCGGGAAAGGCGTGACCTCCCGCCGGCGCCGTTCGGAAAAGCACCGCGTTCAGAAGCCCATCGCGACCCGCACCTCCTCCAGCGTGCGCACCGCCCGCTCCCTGGCCCGCGCGTTGCCCTCGGCCAGGATCCGCCGTACGTCGCCCGCGCCCAGCTCGGCGCGGCGCTTCCTGATCGGCCGCAGGAACTCGTTGACCGCCTCGGTCGTCACCCGCTTGAGCGTGGCCGCGCCACCGTCGCCGATCTCCTCGGCGAGCTCGCCCGGCGACCGTCCCAGGCACAGGCCCGCCAGCGTGAGCAGCCCGGCCACGCCCGGACGCCGCTCCTCGTCGTAGGTGATCACCCGGTCGGGGTCGGTGACGGCCCTGCGGATGAGGGCGGCGGTCTCGTCCTCGGTGGCCGACAGGGGGATCGCGTTGCCCCGGCTCTTGCTCATCTTGCCGCCGTCCAGCCCTCTGAGCAGCGGCTGCTCGCCCAGCAGCGCCTCGGGCAGCGGGAACACCTCGCCGTAGCGCTCGTTGAAGCGCCGCGCCACCAGCCGCGTCACCTCCACGTGCGGCAACTGGTCCCGGCCCACCGGCACCAGCGTGCCCTTGCAGAACAGGATGTCGGCCGCCTGGTGCACCGGATAGGTGAACATCAGGCCGCTCACCGCCGACTGCGAGCTGTGCGCGATCTCGTCCTTGACCGTCGGGTTGCGCCGCAGCTCCGCCACGGAGACCAGGCTCAGGAACGGCAGCAGGAGCTGGTTCAGCTCGGGGATCGCGCTGTGCTGGAAGATCGTCACCTTGGCCGGGTCGATCCCCACCGCCAGGTAGTCGAGCAGCAGCTCGGTGGTGTGCCTGCGGATCTCGCCCGGCACGTCGCGATCGGTGATCACCTGATAGTCGGCGATCAGCACGTACATCGGAAAGCGTTCCTGCAACCGCACCCGATTGGCCAGCGAGCCGAAGTAGTGGCCGAGATGCAGCGGGCCCGTAGGGCGGTCGCCGGTGAGCACGAGGTCGTTCATCAGGTCTTTTCTCCTCCGGAATCGTGCCGTCCCGGAGAGAAGCCGCCCGCGTCGGTGGGCCGTCCCAGGGACGGCCCTTGCATGCGAATGTCAGCGGCCGTCTGTCGGCCGCCACCACATGCAGTTGCGAGTCATATCCGAATCATATCCAAGTGTGGTGTCAATCTCGTAACCTCTTTACTCGTTTCGCGCGTTCTCCTGCCCTGGAGACCATGATCTCGCCACTATGGTGCGGTCCCTCTTCCGCCCTCTGGAGAGTTCATGTCTCGACGTACCCTCGCCGCCGGCTTGGCCATGGCCGCGGCGCTCCCCCTCACCGCGCTGCCCGCGACCGCGGAGCTGCGATCGGTGAGGTTCCCGTCGGCCAAGTTCCCGCTGGGCGCACGTGCTGTGCCGACCAAGACGATGACCACCGTGACGCAGGGCATCGACCTGTACGACGTGAAAGCCGGCTCGTCCACCGACGGCTACACGGTGACCGTTCTCATGCCGAGCGGCCGTGACTACGGGATGCTCCCGACCGCCGAGGCCAGGGTCGCCGAGGTGGAGGCGGCCGGCGAGACCGCCAGCCTGCAGAAGGTCGTCCGCCCCGGCGTCGCCGACGCCCCCTCCCAGACCGTCTACATGGTCCGCGTCGGCCTGTGGTCGTTCAAGGACAAGAAGAAGGCCGAGAAGAGCGCCAAGAAGCTCAAGGAGGCCGGGCTGAAGGTCAAGGTCGACTACCTCGGCGACGACGGGCTCAAGACCACCGGCCCCTGGGACGTCAAGGTCGTCATGATCGACGCGCGGACGTTCCGCGGCTCGTACGCCGCCACGCTCGGCACCAGCGTGGCCAAGCGCGAGACCGTCTCCTCGATGGCCAAGGCCGGCAAGGCCGTGGTCGCGATCAACGGCGGCTTCTTCAACATCCACACCGACAAGGCGCTGCGCGGCGAGCCCGTCGGCGCGTCCGTCGTCGGCGGCAGACTGCTGAGCGAGGCCGTGCCCGGCCGCTCGGCCGTGGTGCTCAGAGGCCGTACCGCCAAGATCACCGAACTGAAGACCGACGTGACCGCGATCTCCCAGGACGGCGAGCGGGTCGAGGTCAACGGCGTCAACCGGGCCGCGGCGACGGACGAGCTGGTCCTCTACACGGAGGAGTACGGGGCCAAGACCCCCACCGGCGGCACCGACGCCGTCCTCGACGCCTCGGGCCGGGTCACCGGCCTGCGCGCCTCGGGCGCCGCGGTGGCCAAGGGCACGCGGGTGCTGCACGGCAACGGCGTCGGCTCCGACTGGCTGAACGAGCACGCCTGGCAGGAGTGGAAGGTCGACGTGGTGACCAAGGTCGTGGACCTGCGCACCAAGAAGGCACTCAAGCTCACCCCCGACCTGCACGTCATCGCCGGCGGCGTCGGCCTCGTCCGCAACGGCAAGACGAAGATCACCGCCAAGCGCGACGGGCACGATTCGATGAACATGATCCTGCGCCGCCACCCGCGCACCCTCCTCGGCACCACCAAGAACGGCAGCCTCATCCTGGCCGCCATCGACGGGCGCCAGCCCGGGGTGACGGTGGGGGCGAACTTCGTGGAGGCGGCCCAGTTCATGCGCTGGCTGGGCGCCACACAGGCGATCAACCTGGACGGCGGCGGCTCGACCGCCCTGTTCGTGGACAAGAAGGTGGTCAACCGGCCGTCCGACGGCGCCGAACGCGGCGTCGGCGACGCCCTCCTGGTCCTGCCCCAGTAACCCTCCGTCCGCTCTCTGGGACCCGCAGACGACCTGCGGGTCCCTTCTTCATACGGTACGGAATCCGCTACGGCCTCATGTGGCACGGAATCCGCGGCGGCCGGGCGGGCCACAGGTCCGCGTACCGCAGGAAGACCTACAACCCGCCACAGACCGCTCCGCAGCGGGACCGGCGGCCCCGCCCACAGAACCCGCCGCAGCGGGCCCAGCGGCCAGACTCACAGAACCGGGCCGCATGCTCGCATGAGGTCCGGCTGTGACGGGACGGGCAGGCCCTGAGGTTGGGGTCAGCGCGTCCGGCTGTCGGTGACCGGCAAGCCCGCGTCCGCTTTGATGGCCTTCATGGCCAGATGCGAGGTGGCCTGCGCTACCCCCGGCAGCCCGGACAGCGTCTCCGAGTAGAACCGCTCGTACGCGTGCACATCCACCACCGCCACCCGCAGCAGAAAGTCCGGATCCCCGAACAGCCGGTGCGCCTCGACCACCTCCGGCATCTCCGCCACCCGCCGCTCGAACTCCGCGACGGTGTCGTGGTCCTCGTACCTCATCACCACCGTCACGAACGCCTGGAAGCCGCGCCCGATCGCCTCCCCGTCGAGCAGCGCCCGGTAGCCGCGGATGACGCCCGTCCGCTCAAGGTGACGCACCCGGCGCAGGCACGGCGACGGCGTGAGCCCCACCCGATCGGCCAGTTCGGTGTTGCTGAGCCGCCCGTCCCGCTGGAGCTCCTGGAGGATTCTGCGGTCGATGGCGTCCATGGCGCAACATCCTGCCATGGACAGCTCCGCACGGGCATGGATCCACCATCGTGTGCCAGCCCGTTTCGGCTAGCGTCGCCGGTATGGACACCCACCTCCTGCTGCTGTTCCTGGGGATGGACCTCCTCCTGATCTGCACCCCAGGACCCGACATGCTCTACGTGATGGCGCGCTCGCTCGGCCAGGGCCGCAGGACCGGGCTGACCGCGGTGGCCGGCATCTGCGGCGGTTACGCCATGCACACCGCCGTGGCCGCCGCCGGGCTGGCCGCCGCACTGCGCGCCGTGCCCGCCGCGCTGCCCGCGATGAAGTACGCCGGAGCCGCCTACCTGGTCTTCCTCGCCGTCAGAACGCTGCTGGCGCTGCGGAACCGCGGCGGCCACGCGCTCGCGGCACCCACCGCGGAGCCGTCCGGCAAGGTGCTGCGGCAGAGCCTGCTCACGGCCCTGCTCAACCCGAAGGGCCTGCTGCTGTACCTGTCGCTGATGCCGCAGTTCATCTCGACCGGGACGGGGGTGCCGCTCGGCTTCCAGCTCGCCGCGCTCGGCCTGCTGCACGTCGTGAACTGCGCCCTGCTCTACGGCCTGGTCGCCGCCCTCACGGCCCGAGCCGGCCGCGCCCTGACCGGCACCCCG
This sequence comes from Nonomuraea maheshkhaliensis, assembly GCF_039529435.1. Taxonomy (NCBI): domain Bacteria; kingdom Bacillati; phylum Actinomycetota; class Actinomycetes; order Streptosporangiales; family Streptosporangiaceae; genus Nonomuraea; species Nonomuraea maheshkhaliensis. The sequence continues at coordinate 554 of NZ_BAAAMU010000099.1, read as the reverse complement.
AAAGCGGCCCGCCGCGTCTCGGTCGTATCAGGCACCCTGCTGCTCGTCGTCGCGGCCGCCACCCTCGGCACCCATTAGCCGCACTCGCCGTCGCGGCGACCATCAAGCGCGGCCCGTCCAACACAGGGTCCCGGCAGGCATCGAACGCGGCCCGTCCAACACACGGACCCGACAGCCACCGGACGCGGACCGTTCAGCCGACGGTCGCGGCGGCCATGCGGGCTCCGCTCAGGCGCCGCGAGCCGTCCAGCACGCCGGCTACTCCCTGGTCGTGCGCGTGCCTGGATGCCCCACCCCAGCACCCGTTCCCTGACCCGCAGCAACGCCGCCTCCGACACACCCGCCGTCAGCAGACCGGCGACCCCCAGCACAATCAGGGTGACGGCCTCCCGTGACAGCCGCTACCAGAAAGCCGTCATGCCCGGAATCCGCCCCATACACGTGGAAACGCAAGGAGAGGGTTCCGACACCCACAACAGGTGTCGGAACCCTCTCCTATAAAGATTGTCCGGCGGTGACCTACTCTCCCACACCCTCCCGAGTGCAGTACCATC
>NZ_BAAAMU010000098.1:0-38015 GCF_039529435.1 Nonomuraea maheshkhaliensis | reverse complement strand
CCCGCCGCGAGCCCGCCGCCAGGACGCTGATCTCCGAGGCCGACCTCAACCGGGGCCACCGCCGCGTCCTCTACTGGGCCGCGCTGACGGCGATGGCCGCGCTGTTCCTGCTGATCTTCATCTTCCCCCTGTACTGGATGATCACCGGGGCCATGAAGGCGCCCGCCGAGCTGGCCGAGCCGGTGCCCACGCTGGTGCCGCGCGCGTGGCACCCCGAGACGTTCGCCGTCGCGTGGGAGCGGCTGGACCTGGGCCGGTTTCTGCTCAACACCGCCTTCTACACGGCCGGCGTCTGGCTCGTCACCCTCGTGGTGGACGTGGCGGCGGCGTACGCGCTGTCGCGCCTTCGGCCCGTGCTCGGCAAGCTGGTGCTGGGCCTGATCCTGGCCAGCCTCATGCTCCCGGCCGACGCGCTGCTCGTGCCGAAATACCTGGCCGTGGTGGACGTGCCGATCTTCGGCGTCAACCTGGTCGACTCGCCGTGGGCGCTGTGGCTGCCGGCCGTGGCCAACGCCTTCAACATCTACGTGCTCAAGCGCTTCTTCGACCGGATCCCCGGCGAACTGCTGGAGGCGGCGGCCATCGACGGGGCCGGGCGGCTGCGCACGCTGTGGAGCGTAGTACTGCCGCTGTCGCGGCCGGTGCTCGCCGTCGTGTCGATCTTCGCGATCATCGGCTCGTGGAAGGACTTCCTCTGGCCGCTGCTGGTGCTGCGCGACCCCCAGGCGCAGACGCTCAGCGTGGCGCTGAGCCGGTTGGCCATGACGGGGTACGTGCCCCAGAACGAGATGTTCGCCGCGCTCGCCATCGCCTCCATCCCGATGATCGTCATCTTCATGATCTTCCAGCGCGGGATACTCAACGGCCTGTCGGCCGGCGCGCTCAAGGGCTGATCCACCCCCCACCCCGAGTAAGGAGCCCGGTCCGCCATGCCCGAAAACACGCTGCCCGAAAACACGCTGCCCGAGAACACGCTGCCAGAGAAGACGCTGTCCGGAAGCACGCTCAGAACCCTGTTACTCGCCCTCCTCCCCGCCATCGCCCTCGCCTTCGTGGCCCTTCCCGCGCAGGCCGCCACCCGCACCTACCAGGCCGAGTCGGCCGCCCTGTCCGGCGGCGCGGCCATCAGCACCGAGCACGCCGGCTACACCGGCAGCGGCTTCGTGGCCGGCTACACCGACGGCAACAAGGGCCGCGCCGCCACCACGTTCACCGTCACCGCCGCCACCGCGGGCGCGGCCACCGTCGGCCTGCGCTACGCCAACGGCACCACCGCCACGATGTCCCTGTCCGTGTACGTCAACGGCACCAAGATCCGCCAGATCTCGCTGCCCGCCGTCGGCGCCTGGAACACCTGGGCCACCAGGGACGAGACGTTCACTCTCGACGCGGGCCAGAACACCATCGCCTACCGTTTCGACGCCACCGACCTCGGCAACGTCAACCTGGACAGCATCACGGTCGCCGACCCGGTGGCGGCGCTGCCGTACGAGATGGAGACCGCGTTCCTGTCCGGCGGCGCGAGCGTGGCCACCTCGATCGGCGGCTACGCCGGGACGGGCTACGCCACCGGGTTCACCACGCCGGGCGCCCGCGCCATCCGCACCGTGACCATGCCCGCCGCGGGCTCGGCCGCCACCACCTTGCGCTACGCCAACCCGACCGGCGGCGCCAGGACGCTCACCGCGTACGTCAACGGGCTCAAGGCCGGCCGCCTCACCCTGCCCGCCGGCTCCGGCTGGCTCACCCTCACCCATACGCTGACCCTGCGCGCGGGCTTCAACCTGATCGGCTACCAGTACGACAGCGGCGACACCGGCGGCGTCGCCCTCGACGGCATCACCGTCGACGGCGCCGGCACCCTCGCCGCCAGGGGCGCCACCGTCCCCTACACCGAGTACGAGGCCGAGCAGGGAACGACGAACGCCTCCGTCATCGGTCCCGACCGCGCCTACCTCACCCAGGCCGCCGAGGCGTCCGGCCGCCGCGCCGTCAAGCTCGACGCCACCGGCGAGTACGTCCAGTTCACCCTGACCAGGCCGGCGAACTCGATCGTCGTGCGCCACATCGTCCCCGACAACGCGGCGGGAACCGGGATCACCGCCCCGCTGGCCCTCTACGCCGACGGCGTCAAGCTGCAGGACCTCACGCTGAGCTCCGCCTACAGCTGGGTCTACGGCGCCTACCCGTACAGCAACGACCCGGCCGGCGGCAGCCCGCACCACTTCTTCGACGAGGCCCGCGCCCGCATCCCCGCCCAGCCCGCGGGCACGGTGCTGAAGCTGCAGAAGGACGCCTCGTCCAGCGCCGCCTATTACGTCATCGACCTCATCGACACCGAGCAGGTCGCACCGGCGCTGCCCATGCCCGCCGACCACCTGTCCGTCACCTCCTACGGCGCCGTCGCGAACGACACCGGCGACGACACCGCCGCGATCGACGCCGCCATCGCGGCCGCCCGCGCCCAGGGCAAGGGCGTGTGGATCCCGCAGGGCACGTTCGTCATCGGCTCCCGGATCAACGTGGCCGGGGTCGCGGTGCGCGGCGCGGGCCAGTGGTACAGCACCGTCCGCGGTACGAACGGCAAGGGTGGCTTCTTCGCCAGCGGCTCCGGCGTGCAGATCGCCGATCTGACCATCGCCGGCGACGTCCGTTACCGCGACGACGCCGCCTTCGACGCCGGCATCGAGGGGAACTTCGGCACCGGCTCCCTGGTGCACAACGTCTGGATGGAGCACGTCAAGGTGGGCATGTGGATCGACTCCGGCACCGACGGCCTGTACGTCGCCGGGGCGCGCATCCGCGACACGTTCGCCGACGGCGTCAACATCCACGCGAACGTCCGCGACACCCGCTTCGACCAGAGCGTCGTCCGCAACACCGGGGACGACGGGCTGGCCATGTTCTCGCAGGGCGCGGCGGTGACGAACTGCGCGTTCACCTTCAACACGGTCACCCTGCCGATGCTGGCCAACGCCGTCGGCGTCTACGGCGGCGCCGGCAACCGGGTCGAGGACAACCTGCTGTCCGACACCGTGACCGCCTCCGCCGGCATCGCCATCAGCACCCGCTTCGCGCCGGTGCCCTTCAGCGGCACCACCTCCGTCCGGCGCAACACGCTCACCAGGACCGGCGGGTACGAGCCCAACTGGGGAGCCCAGCTCGGTGGCCTGTGGATCTACGCCGACACGGCCGACATCACCGCGCCCGTCGTGGTCCAGGACGTCACCGTCAGCGACAGCCTCCACCAGGGGCTGCTGCTGAGCTGGCAGCGCACCATCTCGGGCCTCACCCTCGACAACGTCACCATCTCCGGCGCCGGCACGTACGGCATCGAGGCCGCCGCGGCCGGCAGCGCCACCGCGAGCGGCGTCAAGGTCACCGGGGCCGCGTCCGGCGGCCTGAACAACCCCACCGGCTACACCTTCGTCCGAGGTCAGGGCAACAGCGGCTGGTGACGGCCGCACCCCGGGGGACATGCGGCCGGTGACGGCCGAACCCCCGGGGGCATCCCGCCGAACTCCGGGTGCATCTCGCGGGATGCTCCCCTTTCTCCTCCTCTTCTCCGCCTCTCCTCCTCCGTCCGACAGTCAGGAGCCACGTGTCCCACCCCCAGCCGTCCGTGCCGTCCGCCGCCTGGTGGCGTACCGCCGCGATCTACCAGATCTACGTGCGCAGCTTCGCCGACGGGAACGGAGACGGCGTCGGCGACCTCGCCGGGCTCCGGCGGCGCCTGCCCTACCTGCGCGACCTGGGCGTGGACGCCCTCTGGCTCACCCCGTGGTACGTCTCCCCGATGGCGGACGCGGGCTACGACGTGGCCGACTACCGCGACATCGACCCCGTCTTCGGCACGCTCGCCGAGGCCGAGCGGCTCATCGCCGACGTGCACGCCCACGGCCTGCGCCTGCTCGTGGACCTGGTGCCCAACCACTGCTCGGCGCGGCACCCGTGGTTCGTCGAGGCGCTGGCGGGCGGACCGGCGCGGGAGCGGTTCTGGTTCCGGCCGGGACGGGGGCGCGACGGCGAGCTGCCGCCCAACGACTGGCGCTCCTACTTCGGCGGGCCGGCGTGGACACGGGTCGCGGACGGGCAGTGGTATCTGCACCTGTTCGCCCCCGAGCAGCCGGATCTGAGCTGGGAGCATCCGGAGGTGCGCGGGGAGTTCGAGGACATCCTGCGCTTCTGGCTGGATCGCGGGGTGGACGGATTCCGCGTGGACGTGGCGCACGGGCTGGTCAAGAAGGCCGGGCTGCCGGACGTGGGGGAGGACCCGGATCCGGCGGACCTGCCGTACCAGGACGTGGACGGCGTGCACGAGATCTACCGGTCGTGGCGGCGGGTCGCCGACTCCTATCCGGGCGAGCGGGTGTTCGTCGGCGAGGTGTGGCTGCCGACCCCCGCCCAGTACGCTCGCTACCTGCGCCCCGGCGAGCTGCACTCGGCGTTCAACTTCGAGTTCCTGTGCGGCGCCTGGGAGCCGGGCCCCGTCCGCGACGTGATCACCGCCACCCTGGCCACGCACGAGAGCGTCGGCGCGCCGCCCACCTGGGTGCTGTCCAACCACGACACGATCCGCCACGTCACCCGCTACGGCCGCGCCGAGACGGCCTTCGACATGGGGAACAAGCGCCACGGCGCGCCCAGCGACCTGGAGCTGGGCGTGCGCAGGGCCCGCGCGGCCGCGCTGCTCACGCTGGCGCTGCCCGGCGGCGTCTACGTCTACCAGGGCGACGAGCTCGGGCTGGCCGAGGTGGAGGACCTGCCGGAGGAGCTGCTGCAGGACCCCACCTGGGAACGCTCCAGCCACACCGACCGGGGCAGGGACGGCTGCCGGGTGCCGCTGCCCTGGTCGGGCGATGAGCCCCCGTTCGGCTTCTCACCGCCGGACGCGGCCCGCGCCCCCTGGCTGCCGCAGCCGCTGACCTGGAAGGGCGTGACCGCCGCCGCCCAGGCGGCCGACCCCCGCTCGATGCTCTCCCTCTACCGGTCCGCGCTGGCGCTGCGCCGCGACCTGCTCGCCGGGCTGCCCCCGGCGCTGACGTGGCTGGACGCCGAGCCCGGCGTGGTGGCGTTCGCCAGGGAGGAGGGATTCGCCTGCTTCGTGAACTTCACCGGCGCTCCCGTGCCGCTGCCCGGCCACGTCCTGCTCGCCAGCGCGCCGGTCGAGGACGGGCTCCTGGCCCCGGACGGCTGCGCCTGGGTACGGCTCCCGCCGCGCTGACTCGTACGGGGTACGGCTCCAGCGGCGCTGACCCCTGCCGGGTGCGGCTCCGGCCGCGCGGACCCGTACGGCAAAGTCGCCGGGGCTCTGAACAGGAGCGTTCGTCTCGTGCTGAAGGAACTTCTGGCCCAGCCCCGCACCCGCAGCAGTCCGCAAGCCTGTGTGCGCCCGCCCGGCCTGGCTCCACCCCAGGGTGGCCCGTATCGAGTTCCTGGCCGGGCTGGTCGTGGCCCTCGCCCTCATCCCCGGGGCGATCTCGTTCTCGATCATCGCCCGCGTCGATCCCAGCGTCGGCCTGTTCGCCTCCGTCACCATGGCGGTCGCCATCGCGGTCGCCGGCGGCCGGCCCGCGATGATCTCGGCGGCCACCGGTGCCATCGCCCTGGTGGTGGCCCCGCTGGCGCGCGAGCACGGCTTCGGCTACCTGATCGCCACCGTCATCCTCGGCGGCCTCATCCCGATCGTGCTCGGCGCCCTCGGGGTGGCCAAGCTGATGCGGTTCGTGCCGCGCAGCGTGATGGTCGGCTTCGTCAACACCCTCGCCGGGCTGGGCGTCCCCACGGTCGGTGACCGCGGCACGCCGCCGTCGTCGCTGCCGGTGCCCGGGCTGCCCGACGTGCCCCTCACGCTGGACACGCTCACCCTGCCGGCCCCGTACGCGCTCGCGTTCGCCCTGGTCGGCCTGATGGAGTCGCTGATGACGGCCAAGCTCGTGGACGACATCACCGACGCCCGCTCCAGCAAGACCCGCGAGTCCATCGGTCAGGGCCTGGCCAACATCGTCACCGGCCTGTTCGGCGGCATGGGCGGCTGCGCCATGATCGGCCAGACCATGATCAACGTGAAGAACGGCGCCCGCACCCGCCTGTCCACGTTCACCGCCGGGGTCATGCTCATGGTGCTGTGCATCGTCTTCGGGCCGTGGGTGTCGCAGATTCCGACGGCCGCGCTGGTCGCGGTGATGGCGCTGGTCTCGTTCGGCACCTTCGGCCGGCACTCGGTCGCGCCGGCCACGCCGCGGCGCGTGCCCGCGGGCGAGATCACGTCATGGTCGTCACCGTGGCCATCGTGGTCGCCACGCACAACCTGGCGATCGGTGTCGCCGCCGGGTCGCTGACCGGGCTGGTGATCTTCGCCCTCCGGGTCGCGCACCTCGCCCAGGTCTCTGGCCGTCGTCGACCCCGACGGCGAGCAGGCCGTCTACGCCGTCACCGGCCGGCTCTTCTGCGCCTCCACCGGCGACCTGGTCACCCGGTTCGACTACGCCGGCGACCCCGCGCAGGTGGTCATCACGCGGAGACGCACGCCGAGCTGTCCGGCGAACTGTCCGGAACAGCCCACTGAGCACCGGCGGGCGGGTGGGTCAGGCGGCGGCTCCGGCCAGGTGGGCCAGGTCGCCCAGCACCTCGGTGTTGAGCTGGTAGGCCAGCTTGACCTCGCCGATCATCCGCTGTTGTTCGCGCTCCGCGAGCCCCGTGCCCAGCTCGTCGAGCCGGGAGCGGTATTCGGTCTTGAACCGCGGCAGGCTGCCCAGCTCGTCGAAGATGTAGAAGTCGACGCCGCCGCCCTTGGCGTACCCGTAGATCTTCTGCAGCTCCATCCGGATGAACTGCCCGCCCGAGAGGTCGCCGAGATAGCGGGTGTAGTGGTGGGCCACGTAACCGGCCGGCCAGTCGGCCACCTGCTGGATGCGGGCCACGAGGGTGCGGGTGGACTTCGACGGGGTGATCCGCTCCCGCCAGCCGGAGCCGTAGATCGTCTCAAGGTCTCGCTCCAGCGCGGGCTCCCGATAGAGCTCGGGAAAGACGAAGCGGCCGGCCACCGGGTGGTCGGCGAGTGCGCGCGAGACGCCGTCGAGCGCGGTGTAGGCGAAGTAGTGTTGAGCCACCATCTCGCCGTAATCGTGCTCGCTCAGCCGACCGGCCATCAACGCGGAGAGGTAACCTTCCGACTCGGCGGACTCGTGGTCGGCCCAGGTGGCGGTTCGCAGGGTCTCGGAGAACGACGCGGTCACGCGGCCCACCTCTCGTGCTGACGTTTCATGACGAAGTGTCACAAACGCCGGCATCCGGCGTCAAGCTGATGACGACACCATGTCAGCAAATCCGGCCTCCCCACTTCCGTACCCCATGAACGGCCTCGCCAAGAGCCGGGTTCCCGCGCCGGTGTCCGGAGACCCTGTGTGACCGGCGTTCCGCCGGGCCCGGCGGCGGTAAAGCATTCATCCGCCGCACCTATAGTGAAAGAGATCCCGTGCGCGGGAAATTAAGCGGCAAAACCTCCATGTGTCGGGGCATTCGGCAGCAAGAGATCGTTTTTGGTGGGCGTCGTGAACGTGCTCCGGCCCGCATGGGCGTACACGGTCGGTGACGCTGGAGAGCCCCCAGTGGAGTGCCTGATGCCGATAAATCGCACTAGCATACGACCATTGCTGGCCGCCCCTACTGGAGTGATCCTTGTCCGTTCAAGCCGACACAGCCAGGCGACGCATAGAAGAACTGCTCAGGACCAGTGAAGAGCAGATCATCAGCCGCTGGGCCAAGATCGCCAAGGCGTCCCCGGAGGAGCTGTCGGAGCTCTACCGGGCGCTGCTCGCCGCACTCGACGCGGGCAAGAACGACTTCGCCGACGTCCGCGGACTGCTGGCCGAGCTCTCACGATCGCGGGCCCGCGCCGGCTTCGCGCCTTCCGACACGGCCAGGGCGGTGTTCGGGCTGAAGGAGGTCGTCTTCGAGCTCGCCGAGGCCGACGCCGACCGGGCCGAGGCGGCCGGCGGGCTGGTCTGGTTCTCCCGGCTGATCGACGACCTGGGGCTGTACACGTTCGAGACGTACACCGACGCCCGCGAGAAGATCATTCTGGACCAGGCCGAGCAGCTGCTCGAACTGTCCACCCCGGTGGTCAAGATGTGGGACGGCATCGTGGCGGTGCCGCTGATCGGCACCCTCGACTCCGCCCGCACCCAGGTCGTGATGGAGAAGCTGCTGCAGACGCTGGTCGACACCGGCGCCGAGCACGCGATCATCGACATCACCGGCGTCCCCGCCGTCGACACCCAGGTCGCCCAGCACCTGCTGAAGACGGTCGTCGCGGCCCGCCTGATGGGAGCGGAGTGCGTGATCTCCGGCATCCGCCCGCAGATCGCGCACACCATCGTCACGCTCGGCGTCGAGTTCGGCGACATCGTGACGAAGGCGTCCCTGGCCGACGCGCTCGCGCACACCTTCAGGCGCGCGGGCATCGAAGTGGGCCGGGCGCGTCCGGCGCACGTCTCCATCCGGGCGGAGAACGCCTGATGCAGCGCGTTCCCGTACTCAAACTCGGTGACGTCCTCATCGTCTCCATCCAGATCGACCTGGAGGACCAGAGCGTGCTCGCCCTCCAGGAAGACCTCGCCGACGCCGTGGTGGAGCACGGCGCCAGGGGAGTGATCATCGACATCACCGCCGTGGAGATCGTCGACTCCTTCATCGGCCGGATGCTGGCCACGATCGCCGGGATGTGCCGCATGCTCGACGCGCAGACCGTGGTCGTCGGCATGCGGCCGGCCGTGGCCATCACGCTCGTCGAGCTCGGGCTGTCGCTGGGCGGCGTCCGTACCGCACTCAACCTGGAGAAGGGGGTCGCGCTTCTGGACCACATCCGGAGCGCGACGCCGTGAGCGGCGAGCACGAGGTCGTCATCACGAGCAGCGCCGACGTCGTCGCGGTGCGCCAGCTCGTACGGAGTGTCGCCATCGAGATGGGCCTGTCCCTCGTCGACCAGACCAAGATCGTCACCGCCGCCAGCGAGCTGGCGCGCAACGCCCTGGTGTACGCCGGCGGCGGCGACGTGCGCATCCTGGTCGTCGAGAACGGCCCCAGGCGCGGGCTCAAACTGGTCGTCACCGACGAGGGCCCCGGCATCCCCGACCTCGAACTGGCCCTGACCGACGGCTGGACCACCGGGAACGGCCTCGGGCTCGGGCTCAGCGGATCGCGCCGGCTGGTCGACGAGTTCGACCTGCTGTCGGGACCGGGGAAGGGCACGACCGTGACGGTGACCAAATGGGCCAGATGACACCGGACCCGGTGACCTGGGGCCCGGTGACCTGGGGCCCGGTGACCTGGGGTGTGGCATGGGCGCGGTGACCGGCCCCCGCGCGGACGCCTGGGTCCGCGCCGAGGACCCCAGCGCGGTCGGCGCGGTCCGCCGCAAGGCCGTCGGGCTGGCCGAGGCGGCCGGGTTCGACCCGGTGCTCGTCGGGCAGACGGCCGTGGCCGTCAGCGAGGCCGTCTCCAACCTGGTCAAGCACGCGGTCGAGGGCACGGCCATGGTGCGCCCCCACCCGGAGGCCCCGGCCACCGTGGAGCTCATCTGCCTGGACCGCGGCCCCGGCATGGCCGACGTGGCCCGCGCGCTGCGCGACGGCTACTCCACCTCCGGCACCCTCGGCATCGGGCTGGGCGCCATCGCCCGCATCGCCTCCGGCTACGACGTTCACTCCCTGCCCGGCCGGGGAACCGTCCTGGCCATGCACTTCACCGCGGACGGCGCGGCCCCGCCGCCGCTACGGGCCGGCGGCGTGACGCGGCCGATCGGCGAGGAGCCGGTGTCCGGTGACGGCTTCGCCATCGCCAGGTCGGGCTCGGTGACGACCGTGCTGGTCTGCGACGGGCTCGGGCACGGCCACATCGCCGCGCAGGCCGCGCAGCGGGCCGTGGAGCTGTTCCACGGCGTGAGCGACCAGGAGCCGCTCGACATCGTGGCACGCCTGCACGCCGGCATGTCCGGCACCAGGGGCGGCGCCGTGGCGGTCGCCCGCGTCGAGCCGGGCGGCGTCTCCTACGCCGGCCTGGGCAACGTCTCCGGCTGGGTCGCGCACGGGGAAGGACGGCAGGGCATGGTGTCGGTTCCCGGCATCGCGGGGCATCGGGGAGGCCGGCTGCGCCAGTACTCCTACGAGCTGCCCGCGTACGCCGTCGTGGTCTTGCACACCGACGGGCTGACCGACCGCTGGGACCCGGCGGCGATCCCCGGCCTGTTCGCCCGCACCCCGGTGGTGATCGCCGCGGGTCTCCTGCGCGAAGCGGGCAGCAGGCGCGACGACGCCTGCGTGGTGACGGTGAGGCCGGCCCATGCCGGCCGCTGAGCTCGTCCGCGTCCGGCTCGACGCCGACCAGGACGTCTTCGTCCTGCGCCGCATCGGCCGCGCCGCCGCCGAGCTGGCCGGGCTCGACCAGCAGGACCAGATCCGGGTGGCGACGGCGCTCAGCGAGGCCGGCCGCGAGGTCTACGGCCCAGGTTCGAGCGCCACGATCGCCCTCGACGACCAGCGGCTGCTCATCACCCTGGACCACACCGGGCGCTCCGACCTGGCCGGCTCCGAGGGCCTGACGCTGGCCGGCCGGCTGGTGGACTCGGTCGTGCTCGACGAGCACAGCGTGACGCTCTCCAAACGGCTGCGCTTCCGCCCGCGGACCGTACCCGTCGAGGAGATCCGCACCATACTGGCCCGCCTGTCGCCGGTCTCCGCCCTCGACGAGCTGCGCGAGCAGAACAAGGAGCTGGCCGGCACCCTGGAGGACGTGCTGCGGCTCAACGCCGAGCTCCAGGAGACCAACTCCGGCGTGCTGGCGATGTACAACCAGCTCTCCGACGAACTGGAGGAGACCAACAGGGGAGTGGTCGCCCTCTACGCCGAGCTGGACGAGAAGTCCAGCCAGCTGCGCGTGACCACCGAGGCGCGCAACCGCTTCTGGGCCACCGTCAGCCACGAGCTGCGCACGCCGCTCAACTCCGTCATCGGCCTGGTCAGGCTGCTGACCGGCCCAGGAGGCGACGAGCTCACCGAGGAGCAGGAGCATCAGGTACGGCTCATCGGCAGCTCCACCGAGACGCTGCTTGAGCTGGTCAGCGAGCTGCTCGACATGGCCAAGGCGGAGTCGGGCCGCCTGGACCCGCAGCCGGCGCACGTGAACCTGGTCCAGGTCGCCGAGCAGCTGCGGGTGACGATGCGCCCGACCAGCGAGCAGGCCGGCGTCGAGCTGCGCCACGACGTGGCCCCCGAGGCCGCCGAACTGTACGCCGACGAGGGCATGCTGGTCAGGATCCTGCGCAACCTGCTGTCCAACGCGCTGAAGTTCACCGAGCACGGCGAGGTGACGCTGCGCGCCCGCCTCGACGACGCCGAGAACGAGGCCGTCATCACGGTCAGCGACACGGGCATCGGCATCCCGCCCGACCACATCGACCGCGTGTTCGAGGACTTCTACCAGATCCCCGGCTCCTTGCAGGTCAGGTACCGGGGGACGGGGCTCGGCCTGCCGTACGCCCGCAGGCTCGCCGAGGCGCTCGGCGGCACGCTGGAGCTGGCCAGCGCGGAGGGCGAGGGCACCACGGCCACGCTGCGCCTGCCCCACTACAGCGGGCCGCCCGAGCTGGAGCGGGTGCTGGTCGCCGACGACGACGAGGTGTTCCGCGCCGCCGCCCGCCGCATGCTGTACGGCTTCGCCACACACGTCGACGAGGCCCCCGACGGGGCCGTGGCGCTGGAGCTGATGGCGGCGGCCCCGCCCGACGTGATCCTGGTCGACCTGCTCATGCCGCGCATGGACGGCAACGTGCTGCTCCAGCGGATGGCCGAGGACGAGCGGCTGCGCGACATCCCCGTGGTCGTGGTGACGATCGCGCCGCAGCAGGCTCCCGACACCAAGAAGGTGCTGTCCAAGCACGGTTTGAGAAGGGAACAACTGCTTCATGCCATCCGGGGCGCGAAGGGGACGAAGGATGCCTGAGACGGCGACCGTCATGGTGGTCGACGACACGCCGACGAAGCGGTACATCCTGTCGAGCTGGCTGCGCCGGTCAGGCCACACCGTGATCGAGGCGAGCGGCGGCGAGGAGGCGCTGCGGCTGCTCGCCGCGCACCACGTCGACCTGGTCGTCCTCGACGTGCGGCTGCCCGACATCCCCGGGTACGAGGTGTGCGAGCGCATCAAGGGCGACCCTGAGACCGCCGCGATCCCCGTCATCCAGGTCTCGGCCAACGCCATCACCGTGGCCGACCGGGCCGAGGGGCTGGAGCGCGGCGCGGACGCCTACCTGGCCGAGCCGATCGAGCCGGCCGAGTTCGCCGCCACGGTCGAGGCCATGCTGCGCTACTACCGGGCGCGCTGGCGGGCCGAGCTCATGGCCAGGCGGCTGGCCGTGCTGGCCGAGGTGACGCTGCGCATCAACGAGTCCGAGAGCTTCGACGAACTGCTGACGGTGGCCGTCGAGGGCTCGGCCGAGCTGCTGAACCGCTACTGCGGCACCCTGGCGCTGATGCCCGACGGACGGACCCGCCGTTACCGCGCCAAACCGGGCGAACGGGCCGTCGCTGCCCCCGCCGGGCCCGACCTGCTCGACCGCCTCAGCCGGATGGTGCAGCGGGAGGCGGCCCGCACCCACGTGTTCACCCTGCACGCGGACGAGTGGCGCGGCCTGCTGCCCGACGTGCGGATCGAGGGCAGCAGCACGGGCGTGCTCTGCCGGACGAAGAACTCGAAGGCGCCCATCTACCTGGGGGTGGAGGCCCACCCGCCGCTCGACACCGACGAGGTGAACCTGCTGCGCCAGCTCGGCCAGGAGCTGGCCCTGGCGGTGGACGCGCTGCGCGCGTACGCGGAGGAGCACACGATCGCGCTCACCCTGCAGCGCAGCCTGCTGCCCACCCGCATCCCCGAGGTGCCCGGCCTTCAGGTGGCGATGCGCTACCAGCCGGCCGCGGACAACATCGAGGTGGGCGGTGACTTCTACGAGGTGCTGCCGATCGACGAGCGGGTGCTGGTGGCCATCGGCGACGTGGAGGGGCACTCGCTGCACGCCGCGACCGTGATGGCCGAGCTGCGCCACGCCATGCGGGCCTCGTTCATCGGCCAGGTGGACCTCAGCGCCTCGCTCGACCTGCTCAACCAGATGATGCGGCGCTACCACCCGCGCATGACCGCGACCCTGTGCCTGGTGCTCATCGACCCGGCCACGGGGGAGATCGAGGTGGCCAACGCCGGGCACATCCCGCCGCTGTTCTCCGGTCCCGGCTGCGCCTATCACAACCTGGGCAACCTGCTGCTCGGCGCCCTGCCGGAGTCGTACACGGTGGATCGGCTGAAGCTGCCGCCCGGCGGCACGCTGCTGCTGTTCACCGACGGGCTCGTGGAGGACCGGCACATCTCGCTGGACGAGAGCATGGAGACCGCCAGGCGGCTCGCGGAGGTCGTCGAGGACGACCTGGAGGAGTTCGCCGACCGGATGCTGGCCGCGTTCGGGGCCCGCGAGGACGACGTGGCACTCGTCGTCGTCCGCCGGGACCCGTGACGGCAGGACCCCGTGGCGCCGGACCCGTGACGGCGGGGCCCGTGACTCAGGAGGCCCGCTCCGCGTAGTGGCAGGCGGCGTGGTGGTCGCCGCCGTCCGGCCCCGGCTCCAGCACCGGCTCCTCCTCGGCGCACCGCTCGGTGGCCTTCCAGCAGCGCGTGTGGAACCGGCACCCCGGCGGTGGCGCGACCGGGCTCGGCGGGTCCCCGGCGAGCATGATGCGCGAGCGCCCCTTCAGCCGCGGCTTCGGCACGGGAGCCGCCGACAACAGCGCCATCGTGTACGGATGCGCCGGCGCCCCGTACACCCCGGCCGCCGGCCCGGTCTCGGCCACCCGCCCGAGGTACATCACCCCCACCCGGTGCGACACGTGCCGCACCACGGCCAGGTCGTGCGCGATGAACACCAGCGCCACCCCGAGCGTGCGCTGCAACTGCGCGAACAGGTTGACCACCTGCGCCTGCACCGACATGTCCAGCGCCGAGACCGGCTCGTCGCACACGATCACGTCGGGCTCGGTGGCCAGGGCCCTGGCGATGCCGATGCGCTGCCGCTGCCCGCCGGAGAACTCGTGCGGGAACCGGTTCATCCGGTCGGGGGACAGGCCCACCAGCGTCAGCAGCTCCCCGACCCGGTCGCGCATGGCGCGCGAGCCCTGCGCCAGCCGGTGCACGCGCAGCGGCTCGGCCACGATGTCGTGCACCGTCATGCGCGGGTTGAGCGAGGTGAGCGGGTCCTGGAAGACCATCTGGACCCGCCGCCTGATGTCGCGCGGCACGCCGCCCCTGGTGAAGAAGGGCTGCCCGCGGAAGGTGACCTCGCCCTGGTCGGGGCGTTCGAGGCCGACGAGCATGCGGGCCAGGGTGGACTTGCCGCAGCCGGACTCGCCGACGATGCCCAGCGTCTCACCGGCGTACAGCTCCAGGTCCACGCCCGCGACCGCGCGCACGCCGCCGCCCCTGGAGAGCAGGCCGCCGCGGTAGGTCTTGTGCAGGTCCGTGGCCCGCAGCACGGGCTCCCTGACGTCAGGCGAGGGCGCCATCGAGCATCTCCTCCGAGTGGTGGCAGGCGGTGTAGCGGCCGGCGCCGGTCTCCAGCAGCGTCAGGGCGGGCCGGGTGGTCACGCACACCTCGCTCGCGCGCGCGCAGCGCGGCGCGAAGGAGCAGCCGGGCGGCGTCTCGGCGGGGCTGGGCGGGGCGCCGGGGATGGCGCGCAGCTCCGAGGCGGGGGTGTCGAGGTCGGGGATGGCGGCGAGCAGAGCCTCCGTGTACGGATGCGCGGGCAGGTCGTAGATCTCCTCGACCTCGCCGCGTTCGACGATGCGGCCCGCGTACATCACCGCCACCCGGTCGCTGACCTCGGCGGCGACCCCGAGATCGTGGGTGATGAGCAGCACCGCGGTGCCCAGCTCGCGCCGCAGCCGGTCGAGCAGCTCCAGGATCTGCGCCTGCACGGTCACGTCGAGCGCGGTCGTCGGCTCGTCGGCGATGATCAGGTCGGGCTCCAGCGCCACCGCCATGGCGACCAGGATCCGCTGCCGCATCCCGCCGGAGAACTGGTGCGGGTAGTCGTTGATCCGCTGGGCCGCGGCCGGGATGCCGACCAGGTCCAGCATCTCGATCGAGCGGGCCTTGGCCTCCCGGCGGGACAGGCCGCGGTGCACCCGGTAGAGCTCGCCGATCTGGTCGCCGATGCTGAGCACGGGGTTGAGCGCCGACAGCGCGTCCTGGAAGACGAGCGTCATCTCGCTGCCGCGCAGCGCGCGCAGTTGGTCCTCGGTCATCGCGAGCAGGTCGCGTCCGCCGAGCTTGGCGCTCTCGCAGCGCACCCGGGCGCCGGGCTGGTCGAGCAGGCCCATGACGGCCTTGGCCGTGACGGATTTTCCCGAGCCGGACTCGCCGAGCAGCGCGAGCGTCTGGCCGCGCTCGATGGTCAGGTCCACCCCGCGCACCGCGGGGATCTCGCGTCCGTGTGCGGTGAACGTGACGTGCAGGTCGCGTATCTCCAGGACCGGTGGCTCGTTCACCGCACCCCCTTCTATGATCATGACGAAACATGGCGTTAACAAAGTCTGTGATGCCGGAAAACAACTCCAATATTGTCTTTCACGCCTGATTCTGGCAAGCTGCGGGCACTTGGACAAGAGGGGTTACCAGATGCTGGAAGCTGCGAAGAGCTACAAGGGCTACCGTTCGTACGAATACCTGGAGGAGGGCGTCGACTACCGCCGGTTCGACCTGGCGCCTGAGCTCGGCCGGGTCCCGGCCTACCAGGGGCCCGCGCTGACCTCCGAGCAGAGCGAGCGCGTACGTCGCCTGCTCACCGACAGCCTGGTCGTCTCCCTGCACGACCACCCGTCGATCTTCCCCGACGACATCGGCCAGACCGTCGACTACAACCGCACCGCCCGCCACCACACCGGCTACGAGGGCCTGGCCCGCTCCGGCATGACCGTCGTCTTCGACAACCTCATGGACGGCACCTGCTGCATCACCAGCCAGGCCGGCTGGAAGTGGAACGACGTGGTGGCCGACATCGGCATGCGCCTGTCGGACGTGGCGCACCAGGACTTCCTGATCAAGGTCGAGCGCCTGGCCGACGTGCACGAGGCGCACTCCAGCGGCCGGATCGGTCTCGTGCTCGCCCTGGAGGCGGCCACGATGATCGAGAACGAGGTCGACCGGATCGACATGCTCTACGGCTTCGGCGTGCGCCAGATGGGCATCGCCTACAGCGAGGCCAACACCCTGGGCAGCGGCCTGAAGGAGCGCGGCGACGGCGGGCTGACGCTGTTCGGCGAGAAGGCCGTGCGCCGGATGAACAAGCTGGGCATCGCCATCGACGTCTCCCACTCCGGCGACCAGACCTCGCTCGACACGATCCGCCACTCCGACCGGCCGATCCTCATCACCCACGCGGGCGCCCGCTCCGTCTGGCCGACCAACCGGATGAAGCCGGACTCGGTCATCAAGGCCGCGGCCGAGCGCGGCGGCGTGATCGGGCTGGAGGCGGCCCCGCACACCACCCTGTCGCCCGACCATCCCCGGCACAGCCTGGAGTCGGTGATGGACCACTTCACGTACTGTGTAGACCTGGTCGGCATCGACCACGTGGCCTTCGGGCCCGACACGCTGTTCGGCGACCACGTGGGGCTGCACGACACGTTCGCCGAGCACCTGTCGCTCAACGAGGCCCACGCGGGCCAGGCGTACGAGAAGGTCCCTTACGTGGACGGCCTGGAGAACCCGGCCGAGTGCTTCTGGAACATCATCTCGTGGCTCGTCACCCACGGTTACTCCGACGACGAGATCACCAAGGTCATCGGCGGCAACGTCATGCGCGTGCTGGAAGAGGTCTGGATCTGATGAGACGTGCGGTTCTTCTCACCGCGCTGGCCGTGGCGCTTACGGCCTGCGCTCCCAGTGTGCCCGGTTCCTCCGGTTCTTCCGGTTCCTCCCCGGGCGCGCAGGCACCCGCCAGCGCCGACCGGCTGACCATCGGCACCACCGCCGACGTGGTCAACTACAACCCGCTGGTCGGCAACAGCCGTACGGACTCGTGGGTCACCGACCTCATGTACCCGAAGCTGACCCAGATGGACGCCACCGGCAAGCGGATCCCGTACCTGGCGACCGAATGGTCCTACTCCGACGACGGCAAGGTCGCCACCGCCAAGCTGCGCGACGACATGAAGTGGTCCGACGGCAAGCCGGTCACCGCCTCCGACGTCGTGTTCTCGGTGACCGCGGTGCAGAAGGAGAAGTTCGGCGTGGTGGCCGGGCTCATCACCGCGCTGGACAAGGCCGAGGCGGTCTCGCCGACCGAGGTGCGCTTCAAGCTCACCCGCCCCGACGGGACGTTCCTCGACAACGTGGGCTTCTGGCTGCCCGTCGTGCCCGAGCACGTCTTCTCCAAGGCGCCGAGCGTGCAGAAGTTCGCCAACGACAAGGACTGGGTCAGCGCGGGGCCGTTCAAGCTGACCAAGGTCGAGCGCGGCCAGCGCTACATCATGGACCGGGTGGACGACTTCGGCCCCGGTCAGCCCACGGTCAAGCAGGTCGTCTTCCGCGTCTTCCCCGACGTCAACACCGAGGTCCTGGCGCTGCGCAACGGCGAGATCGACATGATCGGCAACGTGCTGCCGCCGGCCACCGCGACCGAGCTGAAGAGCGACCCGAAGGTCAAGCTGGAGCAGATCCCGTCGCTGGGCTGGGCGCACCTGCAGTACAACACCAAGCGCAAGCCGCTCGACGACGTCCGCGTCCGCCAGGCGCTGGCCCACGCCGTCGACTACGAGGCGATCAGGAACATCGCGCTGAAGGGCTTCGCCAAGTCCTCCAACTCCAGCGTGCTGACGCCCTCGCTGCCCCAGTGGACCGACACGGCCTCGAAGGAGTACGCCTTCGACCCCGAGCAGTCCAAGAAGCTGCTGGCCGAGGCCGGGCAGACGAACCTCAGCCTGAGCATGATCTACGACCAGGCCGACCCGAACATCGCCCGCTGGGCGCCCATGGTCCGCGACGCGGCCAAGAAGGCCGGCATCACGATCGAGCTGCAGGGCCTGGAGCGCAACACATACCTGGACAAGACCACCAAGCGGGACTTCGACATCTACGCCGGCTCGTGGGCGGTCATGGACAACCCGCCCGCCAACCTGGGGCTGGCCTTCAAGAGCGGCGGGTTCATCAACTACGCCCAGGTCGAGGACCCCAAGCTGGACGACCTGATCGACCAGGCGCAGCGGGCGCTCACCCAGGAGGAGGCCAAGGCGCCGATCCAGGAGGCGGCCAGGATCATCCATGACCAGGTCTACGACAACGTCCTGTACGTCGAGACGTTCAACGTCGCCCACTCCGCCAAGTGGACCGGGTTCCAGCCGATGCCCAGCGAGCTGCTGTCCATCCTGAACCCGCTCTCCCTCGCCGCGGCGAAGCCGGCGGGCTGATCGGCATGCGCTTCATCGGCCTCCGGCTGGCCCGCGGCCTGCTCACCCTCTGGTTCGCGGTCACGGTGACGTTCTTCCTGGTGCGGCTGCTGCCAGGTGACCCGGTGCTGGCCGTGGCCGATCCGAACATGACCGAGGAACTGCGCCAGAAGCTGCTCGCCGACTTCGGCCTGGACAAGCCGCTGGCGGCGCAGTACCTCGACTATCTCGGCCAGCTGGTGCAGGGCAACCTCGGCATGTCCTTCCGGCAGTCGATCCCCGTGACGACCGTGCTCATGGAGCGGCTGCCCTGGACGCTGATCCTGACGATCTCGGCCATGGTGGTGACGATCGCGCTGGGCATCCCGCTCGGCGTGCTCGCCGCCACCAGGGCCAAGGGCTGGCTGGACCGCGTCATCCAGCTCACCGGCATCACCGCGCAGTCGCTGTTCGTGCCGAGCGTCGGCATCCTGCTCATGTACGTGCTGGGCGTCTGGCTCGGCTGGTTCCCCATCGGCGGCGCGGTCGACCTCGACGCCACCGGCCTGGGCGCCACGCTCAGCATGCTGCACCACCTGGTGCTGCCGTGCCTGTCGTTGGTCTTCATCCAGCTCGGCGGCTACGTGCTGACGATGCGGACCACACTCATCGAGGCGCTCGGCGAGGACTACGTGTCCCTGGCCAAGGCCAAGGGCGTGCGGCCGGGGACGGTCGTGTGGAAGCACGCCCTGCGCAACGCGCTGCTGCCCACCACCACTATCGCCGGGCTGCAGCTCGGCACCCTCGTCGGCGGCGCGGTGCTGACCGAGACGATCTACGCCTATCCCGGCATCGGCCGCGCCATCTACGAGGCGGTCGGCCAGCTCGACTTCCCCGTCCTGCAAGGCGCGTTCGTGCTGCTCGCGGCCGCCGTCGTGGCGGCCAACCTGATCACCGACGTGGCCTACGGAATCCTCGACCCCAGGGTGCGTACCTCATGACGGCAGCCGCCGTGGAACTCACGCCGCGCCAGCGGACCTGGTCCTCCTTCCGCCGCAACCCCCTCGGCGTGGCCAGCGGGATCCTGCTGATCCTGCTGGCCCTGGTCGCGATCTGCGCGCCGCTGATCGCGCCGTTCCCCGAGGGGTACGGCGCCGACACCTCCCAGCCGCCCTCCGCCGCCCACTGGTTCGGCACCGACGACATCGGCCAGGACGTCTTCGCCCAGGTCGTCTGGGGCACCAGGGTCAGCATGGCGGTCGGCGTCAGCGCCTCTGTGCTGGCCATCGTCATCGGCCTGCTCATCGGTGTCTGCGCCGCCTACTTCCGGCGCCTGGACACCCCGCTCGGCGTGCTGGTGGACCTGTCGCTGTCGCTGCCCGTGCTGCCGCTGATGATCCTCGTCGCGGCGCTGGCCGGGCCCAGCGTGCGCACGCTGGCCGTGGTGATCGCGCTGTTCAGCTGGCCCGAGGTGGCCCGCGTGGTGCGCTCGCAGGCCCTGGCCATCGTGCCGATGCCGTTCGTGTCGGCGGCCAAGGTCGTCGGCGGCTCGTCCCTGTGGATCGTGCGCAAGCACCTGCTGCCCGGCGTCATCCCCGTCGTCGGCGTGTCGGTCGTGCTGACCACCTCCCGGGCCGTGCTGTCGGAGGCCGGGCTGTCCTTCCTCGGGCTCGGCGATCCGAACAGCTGGTCGTGGGGCACGATCCTGCACAAGGCGCAGCAGTCCGGCGCGCTGGCCTCCGCCTGGTGGACCACCCTGTTCCCGTCGCTGGCCATCCTGCTGCTCGTCCTGTCCACGACGCTGCTCTCCGTGGCCTACAACGACGCCCGCAACCACAGGAGCGACACATGACCTTCTCCCAGCGGCTGCCCGGCGCCTTCTACGCGGGCGCGCTCGACCGGGTACGAGCGGAGATGTCCCGCGAGGGCCTGTCCGCCCTGATCCTCGACGACCCGCTCGACGTCGCCTACCTGACCGGCTTCCACCACTTCCCGAACGAGCGCCCGGTCGCCTGCTGGCTGCCGCTCGACGGCGAGCCCGTGCTGCTCGTGCCCGACCTCGAACGCGAGTACGCGGAGGACCAGCAGGCGCGGGCCGAGATCGTGGCCTACCCCGAGTTCCCCGGCGTCAGGTCGCCGTTCGCGGTCCTGGCCGCGCACGTCCCCGCGCCGGAAGCGGCCGCGTACGCGCCCTCGACCAGTGTGGGCCGGGCGGAGGCGCTGGCCGAGGCGTTCTCCTCCACCCGCTGGAGCGCCTCGGGCGCGCTCGGCCGGGTGCGGCTGCGCAAGCTGCCCGAGGAGATCACGCTGCACGAGGAGGCCGCCCGCATCGCCGACCAGATGATCGAGGCCGGCGTCGAGCTGGTCAGGTCGGCCGTCGAGGCCGGCGGCGAACTGCCCACAGAGACCGAGCTGGCCGGGCACGTCATCTCCCACGGCTCCCGCCTCATGTACGCAAGGCACGAGGACGTCGTCGTCGTGCCCATGCTGACCGGCGGCCTCGTCTACGGCGGCCCCAACTCCGCCCAGCCGCACCGCCTGCCCGGCGGCGACCGGCTGCGCGCGGGGGAGACGTTCATGCTCTCGCTCGGCTGCGCCGTCGGCGGCCGGTTCGTGGAGAGCGAGCGCACGTTCGTCCTCGGCGAGCCCACTCCCGAGCAGGCCCGTTACTACGAGGTCGTGCGCGAGGCGCAGGAGATCGGCACCGAGGCGCTCGTCCCCGGCGCCACCTGCGAGGAGGCCAACCGCCGCTGCCTGGCGGTGATCGAGCGGGCCGGGTTCGCCGAGCACATCCGCCACCGCCAGGGGCACGGCATCGGGCTCGGCTTCCACGAGCCGCCCTGGCTGTCGTACGGCGACACCACCGAGCTGGCCCCCGGCATGATCCTGTCCAGCGAACCCGGCGTGTACGTGCCCGGCCACGCCGGATACCGCATCTCCGACACCGTCCTGGTCACCGAGTCGGGGCCGCGCCGCCTGACGGCGTACCCGCGCGAGCTCACCGACGTCATCATCTGATTTCTGGAAGGACCGTTTTGTTCGTCGACATCAACGACAACCGGCTGAACGTCGAGATCCTCGGCGAGGGCGACGACGTCATCATCGCCCACCACGGCGCGCCGGGCCTGGGCTCGCTCGCCGAGCCCAGGAGCAGCTTCGGCCGGCTCGCGGACGCGTACAAGGTGGTCGTCTTCGACGCCCGAGGATCCGGACAGAGCGGGCAGAACGGCCCGTTCACGCACGAGCAGTGGGTCGCCGACGTCGAGGGACTGCGCCAATGGCTCGGCGCCGAGCGCGTCGTCATCGCCGGCGGCTCCTACGGCGGCTTCATCGCCATGGAGTACGCCGCCCGCCACCCCGACCGGGTCAGCGCCGTCGTGCTGCGCGACACCTCCGCCGACAACGCCAACCAGGACCTGGCCATCCGCAACGCCGCCGCCTCCTCCCGGGTCACCATCGACCGCGCCAAGCTCGACCGGATCATGTCCGGCACCGTGCGCGACGACGACGACCTGCGCGACTGCTGGCGCGAGATCCTCCCCCTGTACGACCACGACTACGATCCCGCCGCCGTCGAGAAGCGGGTGGCCGCCACTCCGTACCACTACGCCACCCACAACTACGCCTTCGCCGTCAACCAGCCGAACTACGACATCAAGCACCTGCTGCCCGGCATCACCGCCCCGACCCTGATCACCGTCGGCCGCCACGACTGGATCACTCCCGTGGAGTGCAGCCGCACCATCGCCGACCTGATCCCCGGCGCCGAGCTGCGGATCTTCGAAAAGTCGGGGCACTCGCCGCAGGTCGAGGAGGCGGAGCTGTGGGAGGCCACCGTGCGCGCCTTCCTGTCCGGGGTGCGCGACCGGGGCTGAACGCGCGATGATGCCCCCGATGGAAGATCTCGACGACCTAGACCGCAAGATCCTGGCCGCGCTTCACGTGAACGGCCGGGCGAGCTGGACCGACATCGCCCAGCTGCTCGGCATCTCCACCACGACGGTGGCGCGGCGGGCCCAGCACCTCATGGGCGCGGGCCTGGCCCGCGTGGCGGTGCTGCCGCACCTGGAGCACGAAGGACCCGTCCACGTGTTCCTGGTGCGGCTGACGTGCGCGCCCGGCAGCCAGCTCAGAGTGGCCGGGCTGCTGGCGAAAAATCCTGACATCCGGTACGTCACCATCGTCACCGGTGGTTACGACATCGTCTTCGAGCTGGTCGCGCCCAAGCACCGCGACCTCTACTCGATGCTGGTCGACTACGTGCACTCGGTGCCGGGGGCGCAGCAGAGCAACGCCGACCTGGTGCTGCACACGTACAAGGTGAGCTACGACTGGAGCGTGCCCGTCCTCGGCGAGAAGGCCGCGGCGTTCGCGCTGCACCGGCCCGTCCACACCTGCGAGCGCGGCCACCTCGACGACGTCGACCGCGAGGTGCTGGCCGCCATGCGCGAGGACGGCAGGGCCAGCTTCCAGTCGATCGGCCGCCGCCTCGGCATCAGCGAGAGCACCGCCAGGCGGCGGCTGGAGGCCATGCTCGACCGGGGCTGCGCCAGCGTCACGACCTTCATCCCGGCGGCGGCGCTCGGCTACGAGGCCGAGATCCTGCTGTGGCTGACGGTCGAGCCCAGCATGCAGGAGAGCGTGGCCGAGCGGCTGGCCGGCGAGCGCGGCGTCCGCATGATCGCCTCCACGCTCGGGCAGGCGTCGATGGTCTGCGAGGTGATCGTCCCCACCACCGCCGACCTGCACCACTTCACCTCCCGCACGCTGGCCGCGGTGCCGGGGATCAACTCGTGGACGGCGGGCGTGCAGGTGCTGACGGTCAAGCGCGGCTTCCTCATGGTGCCCTGGGCGGAGTCGCGCATCGCCGCCGCCCTGACGCCCGCGGGGCTGCCCACGGGACCGCCCGCGTAGGGCTCATCGGGTGTAGCGGTGCTTGGCGCCCGGAGGGAAGTACTCCGGGTCGCCGGCCTCGCGCAGCCGGACGAACGGCATCTGCCGCCCGGCCGGCACGTACGCGGCGAACTCGCTGTTCAGCCGGAGCAACTGGCCCAGGATCGACGCGCCCACCGCCTGGGCCACCTCCTCTGAGGGCCGCTCGCCCGGCGCCAGCTCCACCGTCACCGTCAGGTGCCGGTCGTGCCGCTCGTCCGTGGCCACCTCCACCACGAACTTGCCGGTGACCGACCCGCTCACCTCCGCCTGCTCCAGGCCGATCGCGATGTTCTCCGGGTAGACGTTCGCGCCGTAGTAGGACACGGTGAAGTGGCTGCGGCCGAAGACGTACACGAAGGGCCGCTCGGGGCCTTCCTCCTCGGGCTCGTAGCCGTGGGAGCGGACGAAGCCCAGCAGGTTCTCGTACGGCAGCACGCCGCCCTCGTCGGCGATGTGGTAGCGGACGAGCGGGACGCCGTTGTCGCCGGAGAACAGCAGCGTGCCCTGGTGCTCCTCGAAGTGTCGGACGCCGGGGTCGTACTGGACGAGGGTGGGCAGCCTGGACTCCCCGAACAGCTCCCTGGCCAGGCCGGGGCGGGCGGCCAGGAAGCGGCGGATCCCGACCGACAGCGCGGTCTCGTTGCCCAGGACGCCCGCGTCGGCGGTGCCGTACAGGGAGGCGATGCCCCGCACCGGGTCGGCGATGCCGGCCCGCTCGGCGACCAGCGTGCGCCACTCCTCGCTGAAGACCTCGCCCGCCGTGACCAGCTTGACGTTCCACTCGGCCCAGGGCAGGTCCTCGCCGTCGATGACGTTCTTCAGGAACGGCGGGTAGCCCAGCAGCACCACCTGGTCGAAGTACGGGGCCAGCTCGGGCAGCACCCGCGCGATCTCCCGCCGGTCGGAGCCCGGGGCGACCACGGTGATCGGATAGCCGCGCTCGGCCAGGTGACGGCAGCAGCCGATGGTGAACAGGCCGCCGACCCAGGTGCCGAGGGCGAAGCAGACCACGGCCAGCGTACGGCGCTCGCGGGCCAGGAAGGAGTCCCTGAACACCTCCTCGAACCGATCGGCGATGACCCGCTCGTCGCCCGCCGAGCGCGGCCAGAACGACGGCGTGCCGGTGGAGCCGGACGAGACGGCGATCATGTCCCCGATCACGCCGTTCCTGCACAGGTCGGGCAGCGGGTGCCGCAGTGTGTAGGTGTCCTTCGTGGTCATGGGCAGGCGGGTGAAGTCGTCCCGCGTCGTGATCTTCTCCGGGTCCACCCCCTGCTCGGCGAGGAACCTGCCGTAGGCGGGAACGGTGGCCGCCACCTCGTGGAAGAGCTCAACCGGGTCCATTCGCCGACTGTACGACGGGGCCCGCTCCCGAGGCTGCGCTTACATGATTACGATCGCCGTGAGCGAACATCGGCAAGGAAGGGAACACGGTGGGGCTCCGATGAGTTGAGCCGGTATAACTCAACCCTTGGGAGTTCGTATGAGTGAGAGCTTGATCCTCCCGGTCCTGCCGCTGGACGACGAGGTCGTGCTGCCGGGCATGGTGGTTCCGCTGGACCTGTCCGACTCCGAGGTGCGCGCCGCGATCGACGCGGCCCGTGCATCCGGTGGCAACAAGCCACGGGTCCTTCTCGTTCCCCGGATCGACGGCCGCTACGGCGCGATCGGCGTTCAGGCCGTCGTCGAGCAGGTCGGGAGGCTCCCGGGAGGCGAGCCCGCCGCCGTCGTGCGCGGCGTCAACCGGGTCAGGGTGGGCACCGGCACGACCGGTCCCGGCGCCGCGCTGTGGGTCGAGGCCGACACCATCGACACCGTCGCCGTGGGCGAGCGCGCCCAGGAGCTGGCCAAGGAGTACAAGGTCCTGGCCACCACCATCCTGCAGAAGCGCGGCGCCTGGCAGGTCGTCGACCAGGTCAACCAGATCGACGACCCGTCCGTGCTGGCCGACAGCTCCGGCTACACCCCGTGGCTGACCACGGCGCAGAAGGTCGAGCTGCTGGAGGCCGCCGACCCGTCCGACCGGCTGGCCAAGCTGGTCGAGTGGTCCCGCGACCACCTCGCCGAGCTCGACGTCGCCGAGACGATCCGCAAGGACGTCCAGGAGGGCATGGAGAAGCAGCAGCGCGAGTTCCTGCTGCGCCAGCAGCTCGCCGCCGTGCGCAAGGAGCTCAAGGAGCTCAACGGAGACTCCGCCGAGACCGAGGAGGAGGACTACCGGGTCCGGGTGGAGGCCGCCGACCTGCCGGAGAAGGTGCGCGAGGCAGCCCTCAAGGAGGTCGACAAGCTGGAGCGGACCTCCGACCAGTCGCCTGAGACCGGCTGGATCCGCACCTGGCTCGACACCGTGCTCGACATCCCCTGGAACGACCGCACCGAGGACAACTACGACATCACCGGCGCCAGGGCCGTGCTCGACGCCGACCACACCGGCCTGGCCGACGTGAAGGACCGCATCATCGAGCACCTGGCCGTGCGCAAGCGCCGCCAGGACAAGGGCCTCGGCGTGGTGGGCGGCCGGCGCAGCGGCGCCGTGCTGGCCCTGGCCGGCCCTCCCGGAGTCGGCAAGACGTCCCTGGGCGAGTCCGTGGCCCGCGCGATGGGCCGCAAGTTCGTCCGCGTGGCGCTCGGCGGCGTCCGCGACGAGGCCGAGATCCGCGGCCACCGTCGCACCTACGTCGGCGCGCTGCCCGGCCGCATCGTCCGCGCGATCCGCGAGGCCGGCTCGATGAACCCGGTGGTCCTGCTCGACGAGGTCGACAAGGTCGGCGCCGACTACCGCGGCGACCCGACGGCGGCCCTGCTCGAAGTGCTCGACCCGGCGCAGAACCACACGTTCCGCGACCACTACCTCGAGGTCGAGCTCGACCTGTCCGACGTGCTCTTCCTGGCCACGGCCAACGTCCTGGAGGCCATCCCCGGGCCGCTGCTCGACCGCATGGAGATCGTCACCCTCGACGGCTACACCGAGGACGAGAAGGTCGCCATCGCCCGCGACCACCTGCTGCCCAGGCAGCTTGAGCTGGCCGGGCTGACCCCCGAGGAGGTCACGGTCGAGGACGCGGCGCTGCGCCGGCTGGCCGCCGAATACACCCGCGAGGCCGGGGTCCGCTCGCTGGAGCGCTCGGTCGCGAGGATCCTGCGCAAGGTGACCGCCAAGGGCGAGCTGCCCGTCACCGTGGGCGAGGCCGACCTGGTCGACTACATCGGGCGGCCGAGGTTCGTGCCGGAGTCGTCGCTGCCCGAGGCCAAGCAGCGCACCTCCGTGCCGGGCGTGGCCACCGGGCTGGCCGTCACCGGGGCCGGGGGAGACGTGCTCTACGTGGAGGCGTCGCTGGCCGACCCGGAGACCGGCGAGACCGGGCTCACGCTGACCGGCCAGCTCGGCGACGTGATGAAGGAGTCGGCCAGGATCGCCCTGTCCTACCTGCGTTCGCACGGAGCGGAGCTGGAGCTGCCGGTCACCGCGCTGAAGGACCGCTCGGTGCACGTCCACTTCCCGGCGGGCGCCGTGCCGAAGGACGGCCCCTCGGCCGGCGTGACCCTGACCACGGCGCTGGCCTCCCTGCTGTCCGGGCGGCTGGTCCGCGGCGACGTGGCCATGACCGGTGAGATCTCGCTGACCGGGCGGGTGCTGCCGATCGGCGGCGTCAAGCAGAAGCTGCTGGCGGCGCACCGGGCCGGCATCACGACCGTGCTCATCCCGGCCCGCAACGAGCCCGACCTGGACGACGTGCCCGAGGAGGTCCGCGCCGAGCTGACCATCCACGCGGTCAGCGACGTGCGCGAGGTCCTCGACATCGCGCTCGCCCCGGCCTCGGTCGCCTCGTCCTCCGTGGCCGCCTGACCGCCTGTCCCGTGGGCCCCGTGATCGATCGTGATCACGGGGCCCCTTTGCGGGAACTTTTGATCAAGCCGCGCGCGTTTCCCTCATGTCACCCCCGGCGCTGATTTGGAGCGATATGGGCAACATGGGCGTCCCGGAGCTGCTGCAGCTGGTCGCGATCGGCGTCGTGGTGTTCCTCATCGTGCGGCTGGCGATGCGGCTGCGCCGGAAGTAACGGTGCTCGTACCGTAAAGTGAAGTAGCGGAGCGTGACGCATATCACGAAACCGGTGGGGAATATCGGAAATCCCTCCGGTCGTTAGCTACAGCGTGAACGAGGCAACCGCGACCATGAGCAGCGCCCCATGCGGCGCCGCGTGTCGCCGTGCTTGTACGGGGCGGATGCCGGCCCGTTGAAGCACCCCGTCCGCCCGGTCTCTCCGAAGGTCGTCATGATCACACCTGGTTACGTGCTGCGCAGGCTGAGCCACCTGCCGTTCCACCCCGGCACCCGCTGAGGCTTACCCCGGCTCTTCTCCCAGGTGATGTACGTTCCCGCGGCCCCGCCACAGGCCGCCCTCAGTCGTGGGGATTCTCCGTGATCCAGGCTTCCGGCCTGCGCAAGCAGTACGGCGACACCGTCGCGCTCGACGGCGTCGATCTGCACGTGCGCGAAGGCGAGATCTACGGCGTGCTCGGACAGAGCGGCGCCGGCAAGAGCACGCTCCTGCGCTGCGTCAACCTGCTCGAACGCCCCACCGATGGCACCGTCACCGTCGCCGGCCAGAAGCTGACCGCGCTCGGCAGCCGGGACCTCAACCGGGCCAGGCAGCGCATCGGCATGATCCACCAGCACTTCGCCCTGCTCTCCTCGCGCACGGTCGCCGGCAACGTCGCCTTCCCGCTGGAGGTCATGGGCGTGCCGGCCGCCGAGCGCGAGCGCCGCGTCGCCGAGCTGCTGGAGCTCGTCGGCCTCGACGGCCGCGGCAAGGACCGCCCGCACCAGTTGTCGGGCGGCCAGAAGCAGCGCGTCGGCATCGCCAGGGCGCTGGCCGGCAACCCGGCCGTGCTGCTGTCGGACGAGGCCACCTCGGCGCTCGACCCGGCCACCACGCAGTCGATCCTCGCCCTGCTCAAGCGGCTCAACACCGAGCTCGGCCTGACGATCCTGCTCATCACCCACGAGATGAACGTGGTCAAGAGCGTCTGCGACTCGGTCGCCATCATGACCCGCGGCCGGATCGAGGAGTCGGGTGCCATCGCCGACCTGATCAGGACGCCAGGATCGCGTCTGACCAGGGAGATCTTCCCGCTGCCCGAACCCGCGCCGGCCGGCTCGGTGACGCTCACGTTCACCGGCGACCCGCGCCAGCCCGTGGTCTCGGAGGTGGTGCGGAAGTTCGACGTGGACCTCAGCATCCTCGGCGGCTCCATCGAGGACCTCGCGGGGGGCTCGGTGGGCCGGTTGCGGGTCGCGCTGGAGGGCGCCGACACGGGGGCTGCGCTCTCCTACCTGCGGGAGTGCGGGTTGATCGTCGAGACGGCAGGGGAGGCCGCGTGACCTGGGAGGAGATGCTGCCGCTGCTCGGGCCGGCGACGGTGGAGACGGTGCTGATGGTCGGGTGGTCCACGCTGTTCACCCTGCTGCTCGGGCTGCCGCTGGGCGTGGCGCTGGTGGTGTTCGACCGGGGCGGGCTGCGGCCGGTCCCGGCGCTGAAGTCGTCACTCGGGTTCGTGGTGAACGTCGGGCGGTCGCTGCCGTTCATCGTGCTGATGATCGCGATCATCCCGTTCACCCGGCTCGTGGTCGGGACCACCATCGGGACGGCCGCGTTCGTGGTGCCGCTGACCGTGGGCGCGGTGCCGTTCTTCGCCCGGCTGGTCGAGACGGCGCTGCGCGAGGTCGGCGCGGACGTGGTGCAGGCCGCCCAGGCCATGGGCGCGAGCCGGGCCACGATCGTGCGCAAGGTGCTGCTGCCCGAGGCGCTGCCCGGCCTGATCGCCGGGCTCACCGTGACCGTGGTGGCGCTCATCGGCTACTCCGCCATGGCCGGCACGCTCGGCGGGGGCGGGCTGGGAGACCTCGCCGTCCGGTACGGCTACCAGCGCTTCGAGACGCTCCTGATGATCGTCACCGTCGTGCTGCTGCTCGTCATCGTGCAACTGCTGCAGAGCCTGGGCGACTGGGTCGCTCGGCGCCTATCGCATAAGTAAGGAAAAATCATGAAAATTCACCGCTTTGTAGGTGCCGTTGCGCTGGCTCTGTCGCTCGCCGCATGCGGCACGTCGCAGTCCGCCACCAACGCCGCCGCCGCTGAGGGTGCCGACGCCGTGATCAAGGTCGGCGCCAACCCGGTGCCGCACGGCGAGATCCTGAACTTCGTCAAGCAGAACCTGGCCCCCGCGGCCGGGCTCAAGCTGGAGATCGTGGAGTTCACCGACTACGTGCAGCCGAACGTGCAGTTGCAGGAGGGCCAGCTCACGGCCAACTTCTTCCAGCACAGGCCGTACCTGGACGACTTCAACGCCTCCAAGGGCACCGACCTGGTCTTCGTCGCGCCGGTCCACCTGGAGCCGCTCGGCCTGTACTCCAAGAAGATCACGAACGTGACGGCGCTGGCCACCGGCGCTACGGTGGCCCTGCCGAACGACGCCACCAACCTGGGCCGCTCGCTCAAGCTGCTCGCCGACAACGGCGTGATCAAGCTCAAGGACGGCGCCGGGACCGCCGCCACCGAGCGCGACGTCGTCGACAACCCCAGGAAGCTGCAGTTCAAGCCGCTGGAGGCGGCCCAGTTGCCGCGCTCGCTCGAAGACGTGGACGCCGCCGTGATCAACGGCAACTACGCCATCGAGGCCGGGCTCAAGCCCGCCACGCAGGCGCTGGTGCTGGAGAAGACCGAGGGCAACCCGTACGTCAACGGCCTGGTCGTGCCGGCCGGCCACGAGAAGGACCCCAACATCGTCACCCTCGGCAAGCTGCTGCAGGACCAGAAGGTCAAGGACTTCATCAAGCAGAAGTACGAGGGCTCGGTCATTCCGGCAGAATGATGTTGAACAATCGCCGGACATGATCGGAAATATCCGCTTATCCGATACTTGAGTGTATTAAGTCCCTTGTAAGTGGAGCGCAATGCGGCGGGCGTACGAATGCGATGTCAGTCAACCTCTCCCGAGGAGGCACCCAGTGAAATTCGTGTCCCGGATTTTGCTCGGTTTCACCGCCGCCGCCGTGGTCGCGATCGGCGCGCCCGTCGCGGCGAACGCGTCCGTCACATCCGCAACGCCCGCCGCTTCCTCCTACGACGGCTGGGGGCCCTATTTCTCCGCCGATCACAAGGCCAAGGCCTATGGTCACGTGTCCGTCGACAGGAAGCGGTTCAAGCACTGGTACTGGAAGACGGAGGTCGTCAAGAAGCGCGAGTGCCGCAAGGACCACAAGGGTCACCGGCACTGCAGGTGGGTCGAGAAGACGTTCAAGAAGAAGGTCTGGGAATGGCGCTTCGACCACTTCTACACCGTGCACAGCACGCTGCAGAACTACAAGTGGTGGGGCAGGAACAAGTGCGCGTGGGAGACGTTCAAGGTCGTGGACCACGACGGTTCCTCGTACTTCAGGACCTTCTCCCAGTGCGGCAAGCACCGCGGGCACTTCTCCTTCCACGGTGAGAACGCCGCGCACATCTACGTCAACGTGAGCCGGGGTGGCCACCACCGTCCGACCGGCCACTACTCCGGCTGGCAGGACGTCTACCACGCGGCCGTCTGACCGCCTCTCACCGGCACCCGCGAAGCCGCGGCCTCGACGAGGAGGCCGCGGCTTCCTGTCTGCCTGAACGGGTCCTGGCGCGGCGGGCGATCAACCGAATACTGTTCTAATCATGTATCCGGGAGCCATCGCAGCAGTCACCCCCGACAAGCCCGCTGTGATCATGGCGGGCTCCGGGCGGGTCGTCACCTACCGCGAGCTGGACGAGGAGTCGAACCGGCTGGCCCACCTGTTCCGCTCGGCGGGGCTGCGGCCGGGTGACCACATCGCCTTCATGCTCGCCAACCACCCCCTCTTCCTGGTCGTCGCCTGGGCCGCGCACCGCGCGGGCCTGTACTACACGCCGGTCAGCTCGCGGCTGCAGACCGACGAGCTCGCCTACATCGTCGGCAACTGCGGCGCCCGGGTCTTCATCTCCAGCGCGGACCTGGCCGGCGTCGCCACCTCGATCACCGCCGCCACGCCGGGCGTCGAGCTGCGGCTCATGCTGGACGGCGTGGCCGACGGCTTCGCGTCGTACGAGGAGTCGGTGGCGGGGCAGCCGGCTACCCCGATCGAGGACGAGTGCACGGGCGTCGACATGCTCTACTCCTCGGGCACCACGGGCCGCCCGAAGGGCGTCAAGCCGGCCTCGTCGCACGGCCCGCTGGACGAGCCCGGCACGCTGTTCAAGCTCATCCAGGGCCTGTTCGCGCCGTCCGCCGACAGCGTCTACCTCTCGCCCGCGCCGCTGTACCACGCCGCGCCGCTGCGTTACAGCCTGACGTTCCAGCGGCTCGGGGCCACGGTGGTGGTGATGGAGCGCTTCGACCCCGAGCAGTTCCTGTCGCTGGTCGAGCGGTACGGCGTGACGCACACGCAGCTCGTCCCGACGATGTTCATCAGGATGCTCAAACTGCCGCCAGAGATCCGGGAAAAGTACGACATTTCCTCGCTCAAGTACGCGATCCACGCCGCCGCCCCCTGCCCCGTCCCCGTCAAGGAGCGGATGATCGACTGGTGGGGCCCGATCATCCACGAGTACTACGCGGGCACCGAGGGCAACGGCTTCCTCTACGTCGGCCCCGACGACTGGCTGCGCCACAAGGGCACCGTCGGCCGCTCGCTGCTCGGCGTCGTGCACATCTGCGACGAGGACGGCCAGGACGTGCCGCTTGGCGAGCACGGCACCATCTACTTCGAGAACGGCGGCCGGTTCGAGTATCACGGCGACCCGGGCAAGACCCGCTCCGCCCAGGACCCCAGGGGCCGCGGCTGGACCACGCTGGGCGACATCGGCCACCTCGACGAGGAGGGCTTTTTGTATCTCACGGACCGCCGTTCGTACATGATCATCTCTGGCGGCGTGAACATCTACCCGCAGGAGGCCGAGAACGTGCTGTCGGTCCACCCCAAGGTGGCCGACGTCGCGGTCTTCGGCGTGCCGGACGAGGAGATGGGTGAGCAGGTCAAGGCCGTGGTCGAGCCGATGTCCATGGACGAGGCGGGGCCAGGGCTTGAGGCGGAGCTGATCGCGTACTGCCGCGAGAATCTGGCACACTACAAGTGCCCCAAGTCGGTGGACTTCCGGCCCGAGCTGCCCCGCCACCCGACGGGCAAGCTCTACAAGCGGTTGCTCAGAGACGAGTACTGGCCCGCCCGAAAGTAAAACTTTGAAGATTCTCCCGGGCCGGCTGCGGTCGTCCGACCTTTGCCGATAAGGCCGCTGTCAGGCGCCGCCGCCCACCGCAATCATCCCCTTAACCAGCTCTTACGCGCGACTTGACATCCTTGAATCATCGGGATTCGAGGAGATGACAGATGAACGCGAACGAGCCTCACGAGCAGGGCCCGCAAGAGAAGGGCGCCGGTGGGTGGAGCCAGTTCGGATCCGCCCCGCCGCGCGCAGGAGGCTTCCCCCGGCGCGACACGATCGCCATGGAGGTGCCGCCACCACCCCCGGCGGCGGCTCCCGTCAGACACCGGTTCACCACCGGGCAGAAGGTCGTCGCGGGGCTCGCCATGGCCGCCATGGCGATCGGCGGCGGCGCCGTGGGGGCCGTCGTCGCCACCTCGTTCCAGCCTGAACAGGTGGCCAGCAGCAGCCCCAACGCGCCGAGCCCGGTCTTCAAGTCGGCCGGTGACCCGCTCACCGTCGCCGAGGTCGCGGCCAAGGTGCAGCCCACCGTCGTGATGATCCAGGGGCAGACCGGTGAGGGCTCCGGCGTGGTGCTGTCGGAGGACGGGCTCATCCTCACCAACAACCACGTGGCCGTGGGCGCGGGGCAGGGCGGCCAGATGACGGTCAAGTTCAGCGACGGCAAGACGGCCAAGGCCACCGTCGTCGGCACCGACCCCGCCACCGACCTCGCCGTCATCAGGGCGGAAGGCGTCTCGGGGCTGACCAAGGCCACGCTCGGCGACAGCGACCAGCTCAAGGTCGGCGACGCCGTGCTCGCCATCGGCAGCCCGCTCGGCCTCGACGGATCCGTGACGGCGGGCATCGTCAGCGCCCTCGACCGCACCCTCAACCTCGGCAACGACCAGCGGCAGCAGATCCCGCCCGGCTGGGGCCAGGAACAGCAGCAGCAGAGCGCGCCCACGACGATCGGCGGCGCCATCCAGACCGACGCCTCCATCAACCCGGGCAACTCCGGCGGCGCGCTGGTGAACGCCGCGGGCGAACTGGTCGGCATCAACACCGCCATCGCCTCCGACGCCGCGGGCGGCGGCGTCGGCTTCGCCATCCCCGTCAACACCGCCAAGCAGGTCTCCGACCAGCTCATCCGCAACGGCAAGGTCAGCCACGCCTTCCTCGGCGTGAGCGTCACCGACGCGACGGGTGACGTGCCGGGGGCCCTCATCCGGCAGGTCACCGCCGGAAGCCCGGCGGAGAAGGCCGGACTGCAGCAGGGCGACCTCATCACCAAAATCGGCGACAAGGCGGTTGACGGAGGCGATACCGTTGTCGGGCAGGTCAGAGGTTTCAAACCGGGCCAACAGGTCAAGATCACCTATATGAGGGACGGCAAGACCGGCGAGGTCACCGTGACCCTCGATGAGAACAACTAACAGGACCCCCTCATGGACGGGTGTGCCGTCGAGATCGCTGCGGACTCGGCGGCACACCCCCCCATTTCAAGAGACGTTCCCGGCTTCATGAGAAGCGCCTGCCCTCGTCGCGGCGGTAGGCCCAGCCCGCCGCCACCGCCGCCAGCGCGGTCCACACCGCCAGCGAGACCAGCGCCACCGGATCGGGCGTCGTCCGCGCCGTGACCGCCCAGACCAGCTCGGCCACGCCCCTGGTGGGGGTGAACGGCGAGACGACCTGGATGAAGTCCGGCAGGATCGCGGGCGGCAGCAGCAGCCCGCCCAGGATCGCCAGCGGGAAGAACAGCACCTGCGACACCGCGATCGCACCCTTGGCCGCCATCAGGTAGCCGATGAGCAGGCCCAGCAGCATGAACGGCACGGTGCCCGCGACCACCACGCCCACCGCCGCCAGCAGCCGCGGCGCCGTGAACGTCGCCTCGGTGAACAGCGCGCCGACCACCAGCACCGGAACCGTCGAGACCAGCGTCGTGACGAGCGTGGCCAGGATCCGGCCGGTGAAGTGGGCCGCCGGCCCGGCGGGAAGCGTGCGCAGGTAAGGATTCCACGGCCGCTCGCGGTCCTGGGCCACGGTGATGCTCAGCCCGATGAGCGCCCCCGACATCGCGCCGAAGAACATCAGTGACCCGGTCGCCATCGTGGCGGCCCGCGGATCCTGGCCCGCGAACGGCACCACGAACGCCACCATCGTGATCGCGGGGAACAGCGCGCCCGCGATCAGGCCGACGGGCACTCTGAGCTGTTCGAGCAGGAGGTAGCGGGTGTGCGCGAGGGCCAGGCTAGACATGCGCGGACTCCTTCGTGGTCAGGGCCAGGAAGGCCTCCTCCAGGGTGGTCGGCCTGATCTCCAGGCCGGAGAACGGCGTGCCGCTCCGTACGAGCTCGACGACCAGCCGGTCGGGATCGGTGGTCACCAGGTGGGTCCGGCCGTCCACGCGCTCGCTGCCGAGCACGCCCGGCAGCTCGGGCAGGTCTTCGGCGACGAGCGAGACGCGCCGCACGCCCACCAGGTCGCGCACGGCCCTGACCGTGTCGTCGGCGAGCACCCGGCCGGAGCCGATCACGACCACGCGCTGGGCCAGGGCCTCGATCTCCTCCAGGTAGTGGCTGGTGAGCAGGACGGTGCCGCCTTCTGCGTGGAAGGACCTGATGCCGTCCCACAGCGCCCGCCTGGCTTCGACGTCCAGGCCGGTGGTCGGCTCGTCGAGGAACACCAGCTTCGGCCGGCCGGCGAACGCCAGCGCCACCGCCAGCCGCCGCCGCTGCCCGCCGGACAGCCCGCCCACCTGCCGCCCGGCCAGGTCGTCCAGCCCGAACCTGGCCAGCAGTTCCTTCGTGCCGGTCCGCTCGGGGAAGTGGGCCGAGACGAAGTCGACGATCTCCTTCACCCGCAGCGACTCGGGCAGCCCCGTCTCCTGCGGTGTCACGCCGATGCCGCGCCGCATGACCGGGTCCAGCGGCGAGCCGCCGAATAACTCGACCGTGCCGGACGTGGGCCTGCGCAGGCCGACGAACAGGTTGATCAAGGTGGACTTGCCCGCCCCGTTGGGGCCGAGCAGCCCGACCAGCTCGCCCGCCCCGATGTCGAGCGAGAGCCGGTCGAGAGCCAGGACCTCGCCGTAGCGGCGGGTGACCTCGTGTGCCCGGGCAAGGACCGTCATTGCTTTCCTCCAGCGTTGTCCAGCAGCGCGCGGATCGCCTTCGTGTACTCCTCGAAGGCCAGCCGCCCGCGCTTGGTGAGAGCCACGAACGTGACGGGGGTGCGGCCCCTGTGGGTCTTGTTGATCCGGACGTATCCGGCGTCTTCCAGCTTGGTCAGGTGCACCGACAGGTTGCCCGCGGTCATGCCGAGCAGCCGCTTCATCGAGTTGAACGCCATCTCGTCCCCGTCGGGCAGGACGTTGAGCGTGGCGACCACGCGCAGCCTGGCCTGAGCGTGGATCACCGGATCGAGATCGGGCACGCCGAGATCGGGCCCGTCGGGCGCCGTGCTGTCCGGCGCGGTGTCGTCGGGAGAAGCGTTGTCGTCACTCACTTGCGCCGCCTCAGCCTCAGCCACAGCCCGGCGACGATGAACCCGCCGCCCAGCAGCACGGCCGTGAGCAGCGCGTGCCAGCCCGCCCCGAGCAGCACGCCCAGCGCGTCGACGCCGGCCACCCAGGCACCGACGAAGAACATCGGCCAGTTGCCCCAGACCGCGCCGCCGGCCATCTGCAGCACGGCCACCACCATGAGCGAGCTGCCCGCCCAGAGCAGGCCGCTCTCCTCCGGAGGGAGCTGCGGTCCGAGCCTGAGCGCGATGACGGTCATCAGGAGCATCCCGGCGAACCACGCGTACCCGTACATCGCTCCCTTCATGGAGGTGCCTCCGCGCACCAGCCGGTTCATGCGCACGATGCCGAACGCGGCGAACGACCCCGCGACGAGCTGGCCCGCCATGAGCACGCCGACGCCCTGCATCTGCGTGATCGGCGCGTAGGAGTGCCCGTCGAGCCCGTAGTGCAGGAAGAGCGCGGTGAAGCCGAACAGCCAGGCCACGCCCCAGGGCACGTAGAGCAGGACGCTGTCGGCATAGAGCCATCGCACCGTGGCGACGTTCTGCTCCTCCATGACGCGGAGCATCTCTTCGGGACTCGGCGCGCGATCTTCGTCCACCATGCAAACTCCTCGAATCGGCAAACTGGTTTGCATCATAAACCAGATGGCGTCGCCAAGCGCATCGAGGGCGGGCGAATGACCTTTACCGCCGGGTGAGGACCTCGGACTCCCACAGGTCGCGGTAGTATCCGGGCACCGAGACCAGCTCGTCGTGCCGGCCCCGCTGGACGACCCGGCCCTCCTCCAGCACCACGATCTCGTCGACCAGCTCCAGCCCCTTGAGCCGGTGCGTGACCAGCAGCGTCGTACGCTCGCGGGTCACGTCGAGCAGGTCGCTCATCAGCCGGTCGGCCGCCTCCTCGTCGAGCGCCTCGGCCGGCTCGTCGAGCAGCAGCACCGGCGGGTCGTACAGCAGAGCCCTGGCCAGGGCCAGCCGCTGCAACTGACCGCCGGACACGGTCCTGCCGTCCTCACCCAGCTCCGCGTCCCACCCCGTGCGATCCACCCACTCGTCGAGCCGCGCGTCCCGCACGGCCTGCCACAGCCGCTCGTCGTCGGCATCGGGCCCGGCCAGCCGCAGGTTGTCGCGCAGGCTGGCACGGAAGATGTAAGGGTCCTGGGTGAGGCCGGTCATCAGCGTCCGCACGTCGTCGCCGGCCAGGTCACGCAGGTCGGTGCCGTTGACCCTGACCGCGCCCGACTCGGGCTCGACGAGCCGCATGAGTGCGGCCAGCAGCGTGCTCTTACCGGCCCCACTGGGACCGACGATCGCGACCCGCTTCCCGGGGGTGAGCCGCAACGACACCCCGTCAAGCGCCGCCCGCCCGCTCGCGCCGGCTCGTCCCACCCCACCGCCGCTTCGCGCGGACGCGTCCCCGCCCGCCGAGCGCACGTCGCCAGGAACGGACGCTTGCCGGGCGGGGGAGGGGGAGTCCTGGCCATGGGAGTCCTGGCCATGGGCAGGTGCCGAGAGCAGGTCACTGGGGCCGGCAGGGTGGTCGCCGTCGTGGATGGGGTGGCGTACCACCAGATTGTCGATCTCGATGGTCAGCGGGGCTTCCGGGCGGGGCGCGGGGGCGGCCGGCTCGGTGGTCGCCGGGGCGGTGGCGCGTACTTCGCGCAGGCGTCTGAGCGCGGCCGTGATGCCCGCCAGGCGCTCACCCGCCGCCGCCAGCGGCAGCACGGGTTCGAAGGCGACCAGGGACGTCAGCGCGAGCACGGCCGTACCGACCGAGCCCGCCCCCGCGCCCTGCGCGATCAGCACGACGGCCGCCCCCGTCAGCCCCTGCACCAGGGTGCCCCCGGCCAGGGCGGCGGCGTGCACGCGGGCCTG
>NZ_BAAAMU010000097.1:0-38479 GCF_039529435.1 Nonomuraea maheshkhaliensis | reverse complement strand
CGCCTGGCGCGGCGCCTTCACGGTGGACCGGCCGGTCAGGCGCGGCGCTCCCGCTCTGACCGGCGAGGGTGTCGTCCCGGTAGCCGACGTTCGCGGCCTGTTCCCAGTGAGCCCGCCACTCGCGTCTGACCTCCTCCGGATCCCCGCCCAGCCGGTCGACGGCCAGGACCCGGACGAACTCCCAGGTGGTCTCCCAGCTCGGCAGCGCGCTGCCCCGGGCCGCCGCCGCCAGGGACGACTTCGAGGCCGCCGCCCCGAGGCGGGAGGCCATGTCGGCGAAGGACGGGTCGCCGGCCCGTTCCTTGAGCTCCCAGAGACGATGGGCGAACAGTGCGACGGGGCCGGACTCGGGATCCGGCCGGATGGGCCTGCGCCCGCGCCGGGTTCCCGTACTGTCGTCCCGCGATTCGGGCGACTCCGTCATCACACCCCTGCTTCGATCGACCGCCCCGCTACGGCTTCCATCGCATCACACCAAGAGCAACGGAGGCTACCAAACGGCGGGTCAGAGTGTGCGCCGGCCCTGCGCCGGCCCTGCGCCGGCCCTGCGGTAACTGCGTGGTGACTCCGCGACGGCGGAATCGGCGGTGCGAACGACGGTGCGAACCGCGGCGGAATCGACGGCGGAATCGACGGCGGAAACGAGGGCGGAAACGAGGGCGGAAACGGCGGTGGAAGTGGCGGGCGTCCTTTCCGCGCGAAAATCGCCCCGTTGCCGCTTCAACGGGCGGCGGGCGGTGCCGGACGGTGATGAACGCTTGACGGGAAGCGCCCGGCCGGTTAAACGACAAGCTATGACAACGGTGACGGCGCGGCTCCGCAACGCAATGTCCAACCTCGACCTCGGCATCGTGCTGCTCGTGGCCGCCGCCGTCAGCATCCTCGATCTGCTGGAGGTGTTCGAGGACGGGCAGTCCGACAAGCTGATCCTGCCGGTTCTGGCGCTGCTCGCGTACGTGTGGATCAGGGACAGGAACCGGCAGGCCCGGGTCGCCGAGCAGATCGGCGCGGTGACGCGGGCGACCGACGGCATGTGGAAACTGCTGTCCAGCGGTGATTCCGTCAAGTCGCTGAACGGGGCGGCCATCACCCGGTTACTGGCCGAGGCGCGCAAGGACAGCGATCTGTGGCTGTTCAAGGGCGGCACCGGCACCTACATCCGGGCGGTCACCCTGCCGGAATGCGTGGAGCGCGCGAAATCCACGCGGCGGCGGATGCGGTTTCTGCTCGAATTGCTCGACCCGACGAATGAGGCGTTGTGCGCGGCGTACACGCAGCTGCACCAGAGTTTGTCGTCCGACGGGGCCGAGGAGAAAGGGTGGACGCCGCTCGACACCCGGAAGGACGTCTATTCCACCATTCTGGCGGCCTGCTGGTACCAGCAGCGCAACAGCCGGCTGCTGGACCTGAAGCTCGGGCTCTCCGACACCTTCTCGCTGTTCCGCTGCGACCTCACTTCGACCCATCTCGTGATCACCCAGCGCGGCCCCGAGTTCCCCGGGCTGGCGATCCCGCGCGACAGCGCCCACTACCACCCGTGGAACGTCGAACTGGAGAACAGCCTCGACCAGACCCGGCTGCTGGAGCTGGGCCGGGCGCCGCGGCTCAGCGCCCAGCCCACGGTGGCGGAGACGCGTGAGCTGTTCGTGGCACTGGGCATCGCGCTGACGGAGGAGTTCTCGGACTCCGACGTGAAGGCGATCGCCCGCGGCGCGCTCAGCCGCGTCGACCCCTACAAGGGGCGGGTGCCGGTACCCGCCCCTTCGATCAACTGAGCTCGCGAGGCCGCCGGTCTCCCGGCCCGCGTCAGACCACCGCCCCCGCGGGCCGGTTGAACCCGGGTGAACCCGGGTGAACCCGGGTGAACCCGGGTGAACCCAGGTGAACCCGGGTGAACATCGTGGCGTCAGACCACCACACCGGCGGGGCCGGTGAGCATCGTGGCGCCCGCCCCGGCGAAGTTCGCCAGGTCGGCGACGGCCGCCTTGCCCTCCTCGCCGGCCATGGCCGCGCCGAACGCCGCCGCGTCGTCGAAGGTCAGCACCGCGACCAGGTGGTAGGCGGGCGGCTGGTCGCCCGCCGCGGCGGGACGCGTGACCGTGTACGAGCGCAGCCCCGGCAGCCGGGCCGCCAGCGGGGCGTGCGTCTCGTCGTAGTGCTTGTCGAAGGCTTCGGCGCTCTCGGGGTGGTTGTAGAGAACGATGAGCTGAAATGCCACGGTCTGCCTCCACGATCGGGTTGTGCCTACGATGAAACCTCCCCCGGAGCCCACGCGATAGGCCCTTCTCCCGGAGCCTGGGCCTGGCCACCTCTCCGGGCGCACCCGCGAGTCAGCCCAGCCAGCCGGGCGCGACCAGGACGGCCCAGGCGGCCACCGGGCCGACCAGGACGACCACGGCGCCGTAGGCCAGGAGCTTGCGGTAGAAGTCGTCCCGCGCCATGCCTCTGACGTTGGCCACCAGCAGGGCCCCCGTGGTCGAGAACGGGCTGACGTCCACGATCGCCGACGACACCGACAGCGCCGCGATCATCGCGATCGGCCCCAGGCTGCCCTGCGACAGCAGCGGCACGGCCAGCGGCACCAGCGCGCCGAGGATGCCCACGGTCGAGGCGAAGGCCGACACGACGCCCCCGACGTAGCAGATGAGCAGCGCGACCAGCAGCGGGATGCCGATCGCGGCCACCGCCGAGCCGACGTGGTCCACGGTGCCGATCTCCTGCAGCACGCCCACGTACGTGACGACGCCGCAGATCAGCAGCACGGTCGGCCAGGCCACCCGCTCGACGGCGCCCTTGTTCGTCTTGGGGGAGGTGAGCGAGAGGATGACGGCGACGGTGACGGCGGTCAGGCCGACGTCCAGTTTGAACGCCAGCACGGCCACGCAGAGGCCGACGATGCCGGTCAGCGTGAGCGCCTGGTGCGGGGTGAGCCGCAGCCCGCCGCCGGTCGCGGTGTCCTGGGTCGTGGCGGTGCTCACCCCGCCACCGCCGGAGGTGCTTTCCGTGCCGGCTTCGGACGAAGCGGTCTCAGACGAGGCAGCGCCGGACGAAGCGGATTCGGACGGAGCGGTGGTGCCGGGCAGGGATTCGAGGGAGCCG
Organism: Nonomuraea maheshkhaliensis; assembly: GCF_039529435.1. Taxonomy (NCBI): domain Bacteria; kingdom Bacillati; phylum Actinomycetota; class Actinomycetes; order Streptosporangiales; family Streptosporangiaceae; genus Nonomuraea; species Nonomuraea maheshkhaliensis. The sequence goes on along the minus strand of NZ_BAAAMU010000097.1, from coordinate 35,380 downwards.
CGCCGCAGCAGGTCCCGGCCACCGAAGACGAAGAAGACGATCGCCGCGGCCGCGGTGTTGAAGGCGAAGCTGGACAGGAACAGCACCAGGTTGTTCCCGGGCAGGTTCGCCTCGTCGGTGACGCCGTTCACGATCCCGCCGAGCACGCTGATCGGCGAGAACGCCCCCGCCTGCGTCCCGTGCGCGACCATGAGCCCGATCAGCAGCGCATGGATGCGGTACTCGGCCGCGAACCCGAACGCGATCGGCGCCAGGATCGCCGCCACGGCGGGCGCGGGCGCCCCCACGGCGGTGAGCAGCGCGGAGATGACGAAGACGACGGGCGGGATGGCCGCCAGCCGCCCCCTTACGAGATGCACGGCGGCTCGTACGAGCCAGTCCACGGTGCCGTTGTTGGTGGCGATGGCGAACAGGAGCGTCACCCCGACGAGGATCACGAAGAGGCTGCCGGGGAAGGCGTCGAGGATCTGGTCGGTCTCCATGCCGGCGGCCAGCGTGCCGACCAGGAAGGCGCCGACGAGGGCCAGCGCTCCCAGGTTCACGGGGAAGAGGGTGGCCACGACGAACATGACGATGAGGGCGAGAATGGACAGGAGCTCTGCGGACACTGCGTACTCCGATCTCCCCCGAACGTGTTATGGCAGCCCGGCCGCCCGATGGATCAGCTCGACCGGGTGAACAGCGGTGCGGGACGCGCCGTGAGCGATCTGCTGGCGGCACGAGACCCCCGTGGCCGCGAGCAGGGTGTCGGGTGAGGACGCGGCGATCGCCGGGAAGAGCCGGAGACCGCCGATCTTCATGGACAGGTCGTAGTGCTCGGCCTCGAAGCCGAACGATCCGGCCATTCCGCAGCAGCCGGCGTCGATCTCCGTCACCTCCGCTCCCGGGATCCTGGACAGCAGCGCATGCGTGGCGGTGGTGCCGGTGACGGCCTTCTCGTGGCAGTGGCCGTGCAGCAGGATCCGGCGATCCTTGAGCGCGTCCCCGAGCACGAGCGAGCCGTCGTCGATGGCCTCCACCAGCAGTTCGGGGACGAGCCTGGCCCTGGCCGCGACCGCGGCCACCCGGGGGTCGCCGGGGAGCAGGGCGGCGTACTCGTCCTTGAGGGTGAGCAGGCAGGACGGTTCGAGGCCCGCGATGGGGGCGTCGGAGCCGGCCAGGCGGCCGACCAGGTCGGCGGCCATCGTCCGTGCCTGGTCGAGCAGGCCCTTGGAGATGCTGGAGCGCCCGCAGCAGCCCCTGGACTCCAGGCGCACCCGGTAGCCCGCGCGTTCCAGCAGCTCGACGGCGGCGCGGCCGACGGAGGGCTCGGTGAAGGTGGTGAAGGAGTCGGCCAGCAGGATGACCTCGCGCGTTCCCGCGGGCTCGGGGTGACGTTCGGAGCGGCGTTCGGAGCGGTGGTCGGGGTGACGTTCGGGGTGGCGTTCTGGGCGGCGGGCGAACCAGCGCAGCAGGTTGTCGCGCCGGAAGCGCGGCAGCGGGCGCGGGCTCAGCCGGAGCGGGCCGCGTACGGCGCCGGCCAGCCAGTTCGACAGCGGCGCGGTGGCCGAGCCGAGCCGGTTGAGCGTCCTGATCGCGCCGAAGGCCCGCGAGCGCAGCGGCACGCCGTGCTCCTGCTGGTACTGGTGCAGGAACTCGCTCTTCATCGCGGCCATGTCCACCCCGAGCGGGCACTCCGACTGGCACGCCTTGCACTCCAGGCAGAGGTCGAGGATGCCGTGCAGCCGCTCGCCGCCCAGCTCCCGCTCCGGATCGGGCGACGACAGCGCCTTGACCAAGGCATTGGCCCGGCCGCGGGTGGAGTGCTCCTCCTCGCGGGTGGCCATGTACGACGGGCACATGACGCCGGTGTCGTCCTTGCGGCACACGCCGATGTTCATGCACCGGTCGGCCGCCGCGTGCATGCCTCCCGGGCCGAAGGACAGCGTGGTGGCCAGGGGCTTCGGCTCGGGCCTCGCGGGGTCGCGCAGGTGGTCGGTCATCGGCGGCGCGTCCACGATCTTGCCGGGGTTGAGCCGGCCGTGCGGGTCGAAGATCTGCTTGACCCGCCGCATCGCCTCGTAGATCGGGTCGCCGAACAGCCGCCGGTTGAACTCGGAGCGGGCCAGCCCGTCGCCGTGCTCGCTGGAGTTGACGCCGCCGTGCCTGGCGGCCAGCTCGGCGACCTCCTCGGCGACCGCCCGCATCGTCTCGACCCCGCCGGGCGCGCGCAGGTCGACGAACGGGCGGACGTGCAGGCAGCCGACCGAGCAGTGGCCGTAGAAGCCGGCGCTCAGCCCGTGCCGGTCGAGGATCCGGGCGAACTCCTCCACGTACGGCACCAGCCGCTCGGGCGGCACGGCCGTGTCCTCCACGAACGCGAGCGGCCTGCGGCTGCCCACACTGGAGGCCATCAGCAGGCCGAGCCCCGCCTTGCGCACCTTGAGCACCGCCGACTGCTCGCGTGCGGTGACGGCCTTGAGCGTGTGGTAACCGTGGCCGTTCGCCTTCCAGGTGGCGGCGAGCTCGTCGACCCGGTCGGCCACCTCGGCCGGCCCGTCGCCGAAGAACTCCACGAACAGCAGCGCCTGCGGCTCGCCCTCCAGGATGTCACCCAGGCCCGCGTAGTCCACCCGCTGCCTGGACAGGTCGAGGATGGCCTTGTCCAGCAGCTCGACCGAGGCGGCGCCGAAGGACAGGGCGTCGGCGGTGGCGGCGATGGCGGCCGGGGTGGAGGTGAAGTGGCCGACCGCGATGGCCTTGGCCCTGGGCAGGTCCACCAGCCCCACCGTGGCCTCGGTGACCACGGCGAGGGTGCCCTCGGAGCCGACCATCAGCCTGGTCAGGTCGCCGCCGGCGGCGGCGTCGAGGCGGTAGCCGCCCGAGTGCCGCCAGAAGCGCGGGAAGCCCGAGAGGTCGAGCCCGTCCAGCACCTCGGCGACCGCGGCGGTCAGCCGGGCGTCGGTGGCCAGGTCGGGGGTGGTGGCGTCGGCGAGCACGACCCGCAGCGCACGCACGTGGTCGATGGTGGAGCCGTACAGGACGGAGTGGCTGCCGGCGGAGTTGTTGCCGATCATCCCGCCGATCGTGGCCCGGTTGCTGGTGGAGGTGTCGGGGCCGAACATCAGCCCGTGCTTGCGGGCGGCCCGGTTGAGCTGGTCCTGGACGACGCCGGGCTGCACCCGGGCGGTGCGGCCGTCGATCTCCAGGATGCGGTTCATGTGCCGGGAGAAGTCCACGATCACGGCCGCGCCCACGGTCTGCCCGGCCAGGCTGGTGCCCGCCCCGCGCGGCAGGATGGGCACGCCCAGCTCGCCGCAGGCCGCGACCAGGGCCTGCACGTCGTCGGCGTGGCGGGGGAAGGCGACGGCCAGCGGCTCGATGGCGTACATGCTGGCGTCGGAGGAGTAGAGGTGCCTGGTGTAGGGGTCGTCCCTGACGTCGCCGGACAGGATCGGGGCCAGCTCGCGGGCCAGGCTGCCGGCCGGACGCGCCGGGTCCGCCGGACGCCCCAGGCCCGCCGGACGCCCCAGGCTCATCGGCCGCCCTCCAGGTGAGCCAGCGCCGCCCTGACCCCGCCCTCCTTGATCGGCACTCCCGCCTCGCGCAGCCCCATCTCGACCCCGCTCAGCGTGCCGGCCAGCATGAGGTCGTTGAAGTGGCCGAGGTGCCCGATCCTGAAGACGCGCCCGGCCAGCCGGCCGAGGCCCGTCCCGAGCGACATGTCGTAGCGCTCCAGGATCAGCCGCCTGACCACGTCGGCGTCGTGGCCGTCCGGCATCAGCACGGCGGTCAGCGAGCTGGAGTGTTCACGCTCGTCGGCGCAGAGCACCTCCAGCCCCCAGCCGCGCACGGCCAGCCTGGTCGCCTCCGCGTGCCGGTCGTGCCGGGCGAACACCGCCGCCAGGCCCTCCTCCTCCAGCATGGCGAGCGCCTCGCGCAACCCGTACAGGAGATTGGTGGGCGGGGTGTACGGGAAGAAGCCCTGCCGGTTGGCCGCGATGATCGGGTCCCAGTCCCAGTACGAGCGCGGCAGCCGACCCCGGCGCGCCAGCGCCTTCTCGCTGACCGCGTTGAAGCCGATCCCCGGCGGCAGCATCAGCCCCTTCTGCGAGCAGCCGACGGTCACGTCCACGCCCCACTCGTCGTGGCGGTAGTCCATCGAGCCCAGCGACGAGATCGTGTCCACCAGCAGCAGCGCGTCATGACCGGCCCGGTCGAGGGCGTCGCGGATCTCCGGGACGCGGCTGCGCACCCCGGTCGAGGTCTCGTTGTGCACCACCATCACGGCGGCCACGTCGGGGGTGAGGCGCTCGGCCAGCGCCGCGGGGTCGGCGCCGTGCCGCCAGTCGCCCGGCACCAGGTCCACGACCAGGCCCAGCCGGGCGGCCATCTCGCACCACAGCGAGGAGAAGTGCCCGGTCTCGAACGCCAGCACCTTCTCACCCGGCGACAGGGTGTTGACCAGCGCCGCCTCCCAGGCGCCCGTACCGGAGGAGGGATAGACCACGACGGGGCCGCTCGTCGCGAACACGCCCTTCAGCCGCTCCAGCAGCTCTTTCGCCAGGCGGGCGAAGGCGGGCCCCCGGTGGTCGATGGTGGGCTGGGCGATGGCGCGCAGCACCCGGTCGGGGACGTTCGTCGGCCCGGGGATCTGCAGGAAGTGCCGGCCCACGGTCTCTCCACCCTTCGTGCCATCACACGGCACACTGTGCCGCCGTGCGGTTCATTAACATTAAAATCAGCCCGTAGAGGAGTCAATGATGCAGAACGTGATCAACGCCCTCCGGGTGCTCGAAGAGGTCGCCGCGCGGCAGCCGATCGGGGTGGGCGAGCTGGCCAGAGAGCTCGGCCTGCCGAAGAGCACGGTGCAGCGCTCGCTCAAGACGCTGAACGAGGCCGGCTGGATCAGGCCCGCGGGCGGCGAGGTCACGCGCTGGCAGGTCACCAGCAAGGCGCTGCAGATCGCGCGTACGACCGAGCTGGGGCTGCGCGACGCGGCCATGCCGGTCATGGAGGAGCTGCGCCAGCGTACCGGCGAGACGATCCACCTCATGGTGCCCGAGGGCGATGCGGTCGTGCTGATCGAGCGGCTGGAGACCGACAAGCCGCTGCGCATCGTGCTGCCGCTCGGCATCAGGCTGCCCCTGCACGCCTCGGCCAACGGCAAGGCCGTCCTGGCCCACCTGCACCGTCCCGCCGGCGCGCTGCTCGGCTACACCGGCACCACGATCACCGACCCCGACGCGCTGCGGGCCGAGCTGGACGCGGTGCTCGCGCGCGGCTACGCCGACAACCGGGGCGAGTGGCGCTCCGACATCGCCGCCGTCGCCTCCGCGGTGCTCGGCCCCGACGGGCCGATCGCCAGCCTCAGCGTCTCCACCCCGGCCAGCCGCATGCCGGAGGCGCTGCGCGCCGAATACGGCGAACTCGTCACCCAGGCGGCCAGAACCCTGACCGACTCACTCGGCTTACGGTGAGGGCGGGGCGGTGGCCGGGGTCGTCGGGGACGGCTGCGCCGGCGGGGCGGCCGGCAGATTGGCGAAGTGGCCGGTCCGGGTCTTGACCGGCACCATCATCCGCACCGGCTTGGCCCCCCTGAACGTGAACGTCATCGGCACCGTCCCCGCCCGCACGCCGCTGACCGTGCCGAGCGGCTGGTTGCCGGTCCCGACCGCCTGGTTCGGCGGCAGCGCGAGCGGCCCGGCGAGCTGCACCGAGCCGCCTCCCTCGACCGTGATCCGTTCGAGCTGGTCGGGCTGCCCGGCCTCGTTGATCAGCACCCCGAACAGGGCCTCCGGCGGCGCGGACGCGTCCTGACCGGCGCCGCGCAGCAGGAAGACGTTACGCAGGCGCAGGCTGTCGCCCACGTCGGCGTTGGCGCCGTCGTTCTGCGGAACCCGGTTGGCGTCGTCCAGCTCCGCCTTCGCGCAGCCGGTGGCCGCCAGGGCCACGACGAGCAGGGCGGAGACGACGGGACGTGGGAGGGGACGCGAGACGGGACGCGGGCTGGAACACGGGACAGGGCGCGAGACGGGGCGCGGGCTGGAACACGGGATGGAACACGGGATGGAACGCGGACGCATCGCTAGGTCCTCCTCAAGCGGCAGAGCCCTCCCGCTACCCCCGGACACCCCCCGCAACCAGGCACGACCCGCATCACCCGCGAGCGCACGCGTACCGCCGATCCCGTCGCGCTCCGGTCGCGAGCCGGCCGCGATTTCCATCGCGCGCGGGCGCGCGCGTGGCGCTGATTCGCGATCACTTCGCCTCGTGACCGTCGATGATCCTTGATGTACCGTCACCGTTAACGCGCGACCTACCCCAGGAGCGGTAGATGGTTGACCAGCAAGGACTCGACGCGACAGGTCAGCAGAACAGACGGCAACTGGTCCGGGCGGTGATCGCCTCCGCCGTGGGGACCTCGATCGAATGGTACGACTTCTTCCTCTACGGCTTCGCCGCCAGCACCATCTTCGCGGAGCTGTTCTTCCCCACAAGCGACCCCACGACGGGCCTGCTGCTCGCCCTCGGCACCTACTTCGGCGGCTTCGCCGCCCGCCCCATCGGCGCGGCGATCTTCGGCCACTACGGCGACCGCATCGGCCGCAAGGCCACCCTCATCATCACCCTCCTGAGCATGGGCATCGCCACCGCCCTCGTGGGCCTGGTGCCCACGTACGAGCAGATCGGCATCTGGGGCGGCATCCTGCTCACCCTTCTGCGCCTGCTCCAGGGCATCAGCGTCGGCGGCGAGTGGGGCGGCTCGGTGCTGCTCGCCACCGAATGGGGCAAGTCACGCGGCGGCAAGCGCGGCTTCCTCGGCAGCTGGCCGCAGTTCGGCGTGCCCGTCGGGCTCGTGCTCGGCTACCTGGCGCTGCAGGTGTTCCAGCCGATCGACCCCTACTGGGGCTGGCGCATCCCGTTCCTGCTCAGCATCCTGATGGCGGCCGTCGGCCTCTACATCCGCCTCGGCATCCTGGAGACGCCCGTCTTCGCCAAGGTCGTCGCCGAGAACAAGGTCGAGCGGGTGCCCGTGCGCCAGGTGCTGGCCAAGAACTGGCGCGAGATCGTGCTCAGCGCGCTGCTGCGCACGGGCCAGCAGGCGCCGTTCTACATCTTCACCGTCTTCATCCTCACCTACGCCACCAAGACGCTGGGCTTCGAGGCCAGCGACGTCTACACGTACGTCATCGTGGCCGGCCTCGTCTCCCTGGTCACGGTGCCGTTCTGGGGCTACATCTCCGACCTGGTGGGCCGCAGGCGGCTCTACATCATCGGCGCCGCGCTCATGGTGGTGTGGTCGTTCATCTACTGGCCGCTGCTCGACACGCGCGTCCCGTCGCTGGTCTTCCTGGCCATCGTGCTGGCCGCGCCCATCCACGACATCCAGTACGGGCCGCAGGCCACGTTCATCGCCGAGAGCTTCACCGGGCGGCTGCGCTACAGCGGCGCCTCGCTCGGCTACCAGCTCGCCTCGCTCACGGCCGGCGGGCCCGCGCCGCTGATCGCGGTCTGGCTGTACGCGACGTACCAGAGTTCGTTCGCCATCGCGGTCTACATGGCGATCTGCTCGGTGATCAGCATTGTGGCGGCGTTCGCGCTGAAGGATCGTTCGCAGCAGGACTATGCCGTCGAATACGACGAGGTGAAGCCCACGACCGGCTAGCGGTGCGGCCTGCGCGCGACCGTCTCCGGCCGCGCGCAGGCTTCCAGCTCGATCATCGGACAGTCACCGTGCGAGCAGGCTCCGCAAGGCGGCGACCACCTCGGTCGGAGCCTCCTCCGCCATGAAGTGACCGCAGCCGACCGTACGGTGTTCCAGGTCGGACGCCCAGGCCCGCCACCGTTCCGCGGCGTCGAACCCGAGCGCCGCCCCCCAGTCCTGCTGCAGCACCGTCACCGGCATGCCCAGCCGCCGGCCCGCCCGCCGGTCCTCCTCGTCGTGCTCGACGTCGACGGTCGCCGTGGCCCGGTAGTCGGCCACGATCGACGGCACCGCCTCTCGGGACGCCTTCAGGTACGCGGCGCGCACGTCCGCCGGGATCGCGTCCGGGTCCTTGACCCACAGGTCGAGGAAGTGCCCGAAGAACGCGTCGGCCTCGGCGGCGATCATCCTCTCGGGCAGGCCCGGGGGTTGCGCCATCAGATACAGATGGAATCCGACCGCCGCCGCCCGGCCGTGCATGACGTCCCAGGTGTCCAGGGTGGGCAGGACGTCCAGCGAAGCCAGGTGGGTGACGGAGCCGGGATGGTCGAGCCCGGCCCTGATGGCGACCAGCGCGCCCCGGTCGTGCCCGGCCAGCGCGAACCGGTCGTACCCGAGCGCCTCGGCCAGGGCGACGACGTCGGCGGCCATGGTGCGCTTGGAGTAAGCGGCCCCGTCCACGTCGGCCGGCGGCTTGTCGCTGTCGCCGTACCCGCGCAGGTCGGGACAGATGACGGTGTGGTCGGCGGCCAGGTCCGCGGCGACGTGCCGCCACATGAGGTGGGTCTGCGGGAAGCCGTGCAGCAGCACGACCGGGCTGCCCGACCCGCCGACCGCGACGTTGAGCGCCACACCGTCGGCCACGGTGACGCGTTTCCCGGCGAAGCCCGGAATGGTGAGTGACATGTCGGCTCTCCTCGCCGTCTCGAACTCGTCTCGGTACGCGCCCCCACCCTGCCCGCCCCCACTCAGCAGCCAGTCAGCACGAGATCGCCCACCGGTCGGTTGTGGTGTGACCCGCTGGCTTCAACCGATTTCAGCCGGTTTAGGCGGCTGTCGGGCAGCCGGCCGGTGTGTGGTCAGGCGGCTTCAGCTGGGCGGATAGGTTGGACGGCGATGGTGACATTCGGTGTGCTGGGCCCGCTGACGGCCGGCGACGACCGGGGCCCGATCCGGCTCAAGGGGCCGCGGCACCGATCCGTCCTGGCCCGGCTGCTGGTGGCCAGGGGGCGGGTGGTGCCGGTGTCGTGGCTGATCGACGACCTCTGGGACGTTCCGCCCGCGGGCGCGCTCGGAGCCCTGCAGACCTTCGTCGCCGACCTGCGCAAAGCGCTCGAACCCGGCCGCCCGCCCCGTGCCCCCTCCCGCCTCCTGATCACCTCACCTCCCGGCTACGCACTACGCGCTGAACCCGCCGACGTGGACGCCCTGCGCTTCGAATCCCTGCTCGCACAGGCCGCCGACCTGCCCGCCGAGCAGGCCCGTGAGTCGCTCGACACCGCGCTCGGGCTGTGGCGCGGGCCCGCGTACGCGGAGTTCGCCGACCAGGGCTGGGCCGCCGGCGAGGCCGCCCGGCTGTCCGAACTGCGCCTTCTGGCGGTGGAACGCCGCGCGTCGGCGGCACTGAGCTCGGGCCGGGCGGCCGAGTCGATCCCCGACCTTGAGGCCCATGTGACCGGCCACCCGTTGCGCGAGGACGGCTGGCGGCTGCTGGCACTGGCGCTGTACCGGACGGGCCGGCAAGGGGATGCGCTGGGGACGTTGCGGCGGGCCAGGAAGGTGCTCCGCGAGGAACTCGGCGTGGACCCCGGGGAGGACCTGCGCCACCTCGAAGCCGACATCCTCGCCCAGTCGCCCCACCTCACGGCCGGTCCACCCGACCACAGCCCGCGCCCGAACAGTGGGCCGGACTCCGGCGGTCGCCCGTTCGCTGAGTCGGATGAGGTGGAGTCTCCCGGGGGTCGGTTCGGGGAGCGGGTCACGGGCCAGGACGCGCCGGGGTTCGGCGGGCGGCCGCTCGTGGGGCGGGTCGCGGAGCTGGGGGAGTTGGAGCGGGCCGCGGCAGGTGTGGTGGCGGGGCGCTCGGGGCTGGTACTGGTCTCCGGGGCGGCGGGCGCCGGCAAGACCGCGCTGGTACGGACGCTCGCCCGACGGCTGGAGCGCGACGGCTGGCACACCGCGTGGGGCACCAGCCCCGAACTCCCGGGCGCGCCCGCCGCCTGGCCATGGGCTCAGATCCACGCCGCCCTGATCGCCAAGCCCGCCCCGACGGGCCCCACTCAGCCCGCCCAGACGCACGCCGCCCATCCCGCTCCGACGGACGCCACCCCCACCCCCACCGCTGCTGTGGACACGGAAGGGGATCCGCAGGCCGCTCGGTTCAGGCGGCATCGGGCGATCGTCTCCTCCCTCGCCGCCTTCGCCGCCGACCGCCCGCTGCTCCTCGTTCTCGACGACCTGCACTGGGCGGACGAGGAGACCCTGGCCCTGCTCACCATGCTGGCCGCCGACCTCGGCCCCGCTCCGGTGCTCGTCGTGGGCACGTACCGGGCGACCGAGATCTCACCTGAGCTGGCCGAGACGCTGGGACGGGTCGCGCGGGCCGAACCGGTGCGGATCTACCTGGGCGGCCTCACCGAGGCGCAGGTGCGTGAGCTGGTCAGGGCCGTCGTCGGCCGTGAGATGAGCGACGGCGACGCCCGCACGATCCACGCGCGCAGCGGCGGGAACCCGTTCTTCGTCCGGGAGCTCACGAGGGTGTGGGAGAGCGAGGGCGAGCAGGCCCTGCACGCGGTCCCGGCCGGGGTGCGCGACGTCATCCGGCACCGCCTGGCCGCGCTGCCGGACGCCACCCGCACGCACCTGCGCCAGGCCGCCGTGCTCGGTGAGGAGGTCGACCTCGACGTGCTGATCCCGCTGACGGGGGCGGGCGAGGATCGCGTGCTGGACTCGGTGGAGTCCGCCCTGCTCGCGGGCTTCCTGGTCGAGCGGGACGCCGACCGGTCGCGGTTCGCGCACGCCCTGGTGCGTGAGGCGCTGTACGAGGACGTCCCGCACGCCCGCCGCGCCCGCTGGCACGCCACGGCCGCCGGGATCGTCGAACGCCTGCGTCCCGGCGACGTGGAGACCATCGCCCACCACTGCCTGCGCGCCCAGGGCCGGGCCGGCGCCGCCCGTACGGCCCGCTACGCCCGTGCGGCGGCCGAGCGCGCCGAACGCAGGTCGGCCCCGCACGAGGCGGCCCGCCTGTGGCGCGAGACGCTGGCGGCTCTGGAGCAGGTCCCACCGGTTCAGGGCGATCGTGGCGGTGATGCCTGGACGGACGATGGCGTCGGGCGCGGGGGTGTGTCGGAGCGGCTGGTGGCGGTCATGGGGCTGGGGCGGGCGCTGGCGATGAGCGGGGAACTGCAGGAGTCGCGGCGTTACCGGGCCGAGGCGGTCGGCGCGGCGGAGGCGATCGGGGATCCGGTGCTGACCGCGAAGGTGATCGGGTCGTTCGACGTGCCCGCCATCTGGACCGCCAACGACGATCCGGCCCTGTCCGCGCGGCTCGTCGACGCCGCCGAGCGTACGCTGGCCGCCCTGCCTCCCGGGCACGAGAGCGAGCGGGCCCGGCTGCTCGTCACCATCGCGATGGAACGGCGCGCCGACCCCGGGCAGCGCGGGGAGCGGGCGGCGCGCGAGGCCGAGGAGATCGCGCGGAGGTCGGACGATCGCACCCTGCTCGCCTACGCGCTGAACGGCCGCTACATGCAGAGCTTCCACCGGGCGGGACTCGCCCCTGAGCGCGCCGAGATCGGTTCCGCGCTGCTCCGGCTGTCCGCCGGTGATGACGGCATGGTGCCGTTCGAGGTGCTGGGGCGGCTGGTCCTGCTCCAGGCCAGTGCCGCGCTCGCCGACCTGGAGGCGGCCGATCGGCACGCGGAGGCCGCCGACCGGCTCGCCGAGCGTCATGACCTGCCGCTGGTGGGGGTCTTCACCACCTGGTACGCCGCCCTCCGCCTCGCCGCGGAAGGGCGTACGGACGAGGCCCGCACCGCCTACCGCACGGCCGCCGCCCGCCTCGGCGGCATCGGCATGCCCGGCGTGGAGGACGGCATCCTGCCGCTCGCCCTCCTCTGCCTGGAGGTGGCGGGCGGGGTGCGGTCCTGGCCGGGGGACGGGTCGGCCGGGGCGGGGTTCTGGAGGGGTGAGGGGCCGGCCGGGGTGGTGGAACTGGCGGGGGACGATTGGGGGCCGTACGAGAGGTGGGCCAGGCCGTTGATCCTGCTCGCCCAGGGGCGTCGCGACGAGGCGTGCGAGGCCGCCCGCGCGGTGCCCGGCTCGCCGCCCGACCTGCTGCTGGAGGCGCGGACCTGCCTGCACGCCGTGGCCGTCGTGGCCACCGCCGAGCGGCCGCTCGACCCCGATGGGCGCCTTCTGCTCGAACGGCTCCGCGAACGGTTGCTGCCGGCCGAAGGGGAGCTGGCCGGCGCGGGCAGCGGTCTGGTCACCCTGGGCCCGGTCGCCCTGTACCTCGGCCACCTGGCCACAGCCCTCGGCAGGACGGACGAGGCCGCCGGACATTTCCGGAAGGCGGCTTCCTGGCTCCCCTAGCCTGAGCGGCCCCCACGGGCTGGGCCCGCCGGCGACCGGATTCCCTCCGCGACCGGGGCGTCGCCGTGAATGAGGCCGACGCGTCGCGCGGCTCCGAAAGTTTCGGGCAAGTTTACCTTGATCGCGCGCTCCGACCCGCCGTGAGCTGCGGTTGGGCTGAAACGAACCAATCTGTAACACAGCAGGTTGGCGGCACTCTTGACACGCCCTAACCGGCCCTTTATGTTGCCGCAATATTAAATGGATTTACCTGAAAACTTTCGGCGTCCCCCCGCGCAAACAACCACCCGCTCCCGCCGCGGAGGCCGCCGTCGTTCGGCCGAAGGGATGGCATGAGGGGCCAGATACCGATCGACGCGAGCTCGACCCCAGGCGAGAGCGAACGGTGGCGGGACACGCGCCTGTCACCCGCGGAGCGGGCCGGAGCGCTCGTCCCGCTCATGGCTCTTGAGGAGAAGGTCGCCCAGCTCGTCGGGGTGTGGGTCGGCGCCGACGCGTCGGGGGGCGGCGTCGCCCCGCACCAGACCGACATGGGCGGCGGCCCCGGGTGGGACGACGCGATCAGGCAGGGGCTCGGCCAGCTGACCAGGCCCTTCGGGACCGCCCCCGTCGATCCGGTGGCGGGTGCCAGGTCGCTGGCCGCCTCGCAGGACGAGATCGTCGCGGCCAGCAGGTTCGGCATCCCGGCCCAGGTGCACGAGGAGTGCCTGACGGGCTTGGCGGCCTGGCGGGCGACGGTGTATCCGGCGCCGCTGAGCTGGGGCGCCTCGTTCGACCCCGACCTGCTGGAGGAGGTGGCGGGCCGGATCGGCCGGTCGATGCGGGCCGCGGGCGTGCACCAGGGCCTGGCCCCAGTGGTGGACGTGACCAGGGACTACCGCTGGGGCCGCACCGAGGAGACGATCGGCGAGGACCCGTACCTGGTGGGCCTGCTCGGCGCCGCGTACGTGCGCGGCCTGGAGGGCGCCGGGGTGGTGGCCACGCTCAAGCACTTCGCCGGCTACTCCGCCTCGCGAGGCGGTCGCAACCTGGCCCCCGTCCCGATGGGGCGCAGGGAGCTGGCCGACGTCGTGCTGCCGCCGTTCGAGATGGCGCTGCGCCTGGGCGGCGCCCGGTCGGTCATGCACTCCTACACCGAGATCGACGGCGTTCCCGTGGCGGCAGACGAGAGCCTGCTCACGGGGCTGCTGCGGGACGAATGGGGCTTCGACGGCACGGTGGTCGCCGACTACTTCGCGATCCGGTTCCTGGAGCGCCTGCACCGGGTCGCCGCCGACGCGGGGCAGGCGGCCGGGCTGGCGCTGAGGGCCGGGATCGACGTCGAGCTGCCCACGGTGGACACCTTCGGCGCGCCGCTCGTCGAGGCGGTCAAGGCGGGGACGGTGGACGAGGCGCTGATCGACCGCGCCCTGCTCCGCGTGCTGACGCAGAAGGCGGAGCTCGGCCTGCTGGACGCGGGCTGGCAGCCGCTGCCAGGCCCCGCCGAGCAGGTCAGGCTGGACGACGAGGAGAGCAGGGAGCTCGCCCTGCGCCTGGCCCGCGAGGCGATCGTCGTCGTCCGCAACACCGGGCAGGTCCTGCCGCTGGCCCCCGGCCGCCGGGTGGCGCTGGTGGGCCCGGTCGCCGACGACCCCATGGCGATGCTGGGCTGCTACGCCTTCCCCGCGCATGTCGGCCCGCACCCCGAGCACGGTCTGGGCCTGGACCTGCCGTCCCTGCGCGAGGCGCTCGGCGGGCTGGTCCCCGGCCTGGCGTACGCGCCGGGATGCGGCATCACCGGTGACGACACCTCCGGCATCGCCGCGGCGGCCGAGCTGGCCGCGGCGAGCGACGTGTGCGTGGTGGCCGTCGGCGACCGCGCCGGGCTGTTCGGGCGCGGCACGTCCGGCGAGGGCTGCGACGCCACCGACCTGCGTCTGCCGGGCGTGCAGGCGGAGCTGGTCCGGGCCGTGCTGGCGACCGGCACGCCGGTGGTGCTGGTGCTGCTGGCCGGACGCCCGTACGCGCTGGGGCAGGAGCTGGAGGCGGCCGCGGCCGTCGCGTACGGCTTCTTCCCCGGCCAGCGCGGCGGCCAGGCGCTGGCCGAGGTGCTGACCGGCGCGGTGAACCCGTCGGGCCGCCTGCCCGTCAGCGTCCCGCGCGACGCGGGCGGCCTGCCCTCGACGTACCTGTCGCCGCCGCTCGGCCTGCGCACCCAGGTGTCGTCCGTGGACCCGACGCCCGCCTACCCGTTCGGGCACGGCCTGAGCTACACCACGTTCGAGTGGAGCGGCGCCCGCGTCGCGGGCGGATCGGCGGAGTGGCCGGTGGACGGCGAGGTGAGCGTCGAGGTCACGGTGAGCAACACCGGCTCGCGCGGCGGCGCGGAGGTCGTCCAGCTCTACCTGCACGACCCGGTGGCGCAGACGACCAGGCCCGTCGTCCGGCTGATCGGCTTCGCCCGGGTCCCGCTGGAGGCGGGGGAGAGCGCGCGGGTGAGCTTCACCGTCCCCGCCGACGTCACCTCGTTCACCGGCACGCGCGGCCGGCGCATCGTCGAGCCGGGCGACGTCGAGCTGCGCCTCGGCCGCTCCAGCGCGACGTTCGAGGCGAGCCTGCCGCTGCGCCTGACCGGCGCCGAGCGCGAGGTCGGCCACCTGCGGCAGCTACGAGTGCCGGCGCACATCGACCGCGACTCACCGGAGGGCCGAGGATGACCAGACCCAAGACGCTGGACGCGGCCAGGCCGGTGCCGCCCGGGGAGAGACCGGCGCCGCGCCGGCGCAGGCGCGGGCCCGCCGGCTCGTGGCGGGCCGCCTTCCGCCGCGACTGGCAGCTCTACTCGCTGGCGATCCTGCCGCTGCTGTTCTTCCTGATCTTCCGGTACGCCCCGATGATCGGGAACGTCATCGCCTTCAGGAAGTTCGAGCCGGGCGGCGGCATCTTCGGCGAGGAATGGGTGGGCCTGCGCTACGTGAAGCTGTTCCTGAACGACCCGACGTTCTGGAACGTGTTCACCAACACCCTGGTGCTCGGCGCGCTGACCCTGATCTTCTGCTTCCCGCTGCCGATCGTCCTGGCCCTGCTGCTGAACGAGGTCAGGCGGCGCACGCTCAAGCGGTTCCTGCAGTCGGTGTCGTACCTGCCGCACTTCCTGTCGATGGTGATCGTGGCCGGCCTCGTCATGCAGATGACCTCGCTGGACGGGCCGATCAACGCGTTCCTCGACTTCGTGGGCAGCGAGAAGATCTCGTTCATGCAGGACCCGGGCTGGTTCCGGACGATCTACGTCAGCTCCGAGGTCTGGCAGACGGTCGGCTGGGGCACGATCCTCTACCTGGCGGCGCTGACGACCATCGACGACCAGCTCTACGAGGCGGCCAGGATGGACGGCGCCGGCCGCTGGCGGCAGATCTGGCACGTGACGCTGCCGGGCATCCGGCCGACGGCGGTCACGCTGCTGATCCTCAACATCGGCACGTTCATGGCGGTGGGCTTCGAGAAGGTCCTGCTGCTGTACAACCCGCTGACGTATCCGACTGCCGACGTGATCTCCACCTACCTGTACCGGATGGGCCTGGAGTCCAGCAACTTCAGCTACGCGGCGGCCATCGGCCTGTTCGAGGCGCTGGTCGGGCTGGTCCTGATCCTCTCGGCCAACGTGATCTCCCGCCGCACAGTTGGGACGAGCCTGTGGTGACAACGCACGAGCTGACCCGGGGCTACCGCGTCTTCCAGTGGTTCAACGGCCTCATCCTGACCGGCGTCGTGGTGGTGACGCTCTATCCGTTCGTCAACATCCTGGCCCGCTCGTTCAGCAGCCAGAGCGCCATCAGCGCGGGCGAGGTGAACCTCATTCCCAAGGGGTTCAACCTGACGACGTACCGGATCGTGGCGTCGGACCCGACGTTCTGGACGAACTACCGCAACACGGTGGTCTACACGGTCGTCGCGACGTTCATCGCGATCGTGATGACGACCTCGTACGCGTACGTGCTCTCCAAGAAGCACCTCAAAGGCCGCAAGGCGCTCATCGGCATCGCGGTCTTCACCATGTTCTTCACCGGCGGCCTGATCCCGAACTACGTGCTGATCACCGGTCTCGGCATGAAGAACTCGATCTGGGCCATCGTGCTGCCCAACGCCATCAGCGTCTTCAACCTCCTGGTGATGAAGGCGTTCTTCGAGAGCCTGCCGCAGGACCTGGAGGAGGCGGCGGCGATCGACGGCCTCAACACCTACGGCATCCTCTGGAAGATCGTGCTGCCGCTGTCGAAGGCGGTGCTCGCCACGATGATCCTCTTCTACGCGGTCTCGTTCTGGAACTCCTGGTTCCAGGCGTTCCTCTACATGAACGAGGCGGACCTGTTCCCGGTGACCGTCTACCTGCGCAACCTCATCGCCGGCGCCACCGGCTCCGACTCCTACGGCGCCGCGGCGGCCGAGGTGACGCAGGCGGCCGCCAACATCCAGGCGGTGACGATCGTCCTGACCGTCCTGCCCATCCTCGTGGTCTATCCGTTCGTCCAGCGTTACTTCGTCTCCGGCGTCATGCTCGGCGCGGTCAAGGGCTGACCTCCCTCCGCCCCCACCCAGCAGAATCACGGGAAAGGATCCCCCCCACATGCGTGACATCTCGCGGCGTCAGGCGATCATCGGCCTCAGCGCCTTCGCCTCCCTCGCACTGACCGCCTGCGGCAGCGACGGTGAGGCCCCCGCGAAAGGCGCGGACATGTCGGCCAACAAGGCGGGCGCGATGGCGAGCTACGGCGTCGGCCAGCAGTTCAAGGCCACCGAGCCGGTGTCGTTCAGCATGCTCTACAACAACCACCCGTTCTACCCGATCAAGAACGACTGGCTGTTCTGGCAGGAGCTCTCCAAGCGCACCAACGTCACCATCACCCCGACGACGGTGCCGCTCAGCGACTACGAGAAGAAGCGCGCCCTGATCATCGGCGCCGGCGACGCGCCGCTGATCATCCCGAAGACCTACCACCCGCAGGAGGAGGCGTTCGTCGCCTCCGGCGCCGTCCTGCCGGTCAGCGACTACTTCGACCTGATGCCGAACTTCAAGGACCGCGTCGCCAAGTGGCAGCTCCAGCCCGAGCTGAACTCGATCATGCAGTCGGACGGCCGCGTCTACCTGCTGCCCGGCCTGCACGAGAACGTCTGGGTCGACTACTCCTTCGCGGTGCGCACCGACATCCTGGACAAGCTCAAGATCGAGGTCCCCAAGACCCTCGACGACTTCTACGCCATGCTCAAGGCGATGAAGGCGGAGTATCCCGACCTCTACCCGATGACCGACCGCTGGGGCGTGCCCACGCCGGGCGGCAACATCATCAAGCTGATCGCCCAGGCGTACGGCACCAAGGGCGGCTGGGAGTACCAGCACGCCGTGTGGGATCTCACGGCCGGCAAGTGGGCGTACACGGGCGCCATGCCGCAGTACAAGCAGATGCTGGAGTACCTGAACAAGCTGGTGAAGGAGAAGCTGCTCGACCCCGAGAGCTTCACCCAGCAGGACGACGCGGCCAAGCAGAAGTTCGTCTCCGGCAAGTCCTTCGTGATCAGCACGAACGCGCAGACGTTGATCAACGACTACCGGGGCCCGCTGACCGAGAACATCCCCGAGGCCAAGATCGCCAAGATTCCGGTCCCGCTCGGGCCGATCGGCGAGTACAAGATCGCCACCCGGCTGGAGAACGGCATCATGATCTCCAAGAAGGCCAAGGAGAGCAAGAACTTCGTCGCCATGATGCAGTTCATCGACTGGCTCTGGTACTCCGACGCCGGCCAGGAGTTCGGCAAGTGGGGCGTCGAGGGGACCACGTTCACGAAGGACGCCGCGGGCAAGTACCAGCTCGCCAAGGACGTCGACTACGTCGGACTGAACCCGGGCGCGGCCAAGCACCTGCAGAAGGACTTCGGCTTCGGCAACGGCGTGTTCGCCTACGGCGGCCCGACCGCGCTGCTCGAATCCACCTTCTCCGAGGAGGAGCTGGAGTTCCAGAAGGTGATGAACACCCGCAAGCCGTGGCCGGTCCAGCCGCCGGCGCCGTTCACCGAGGAGGAGCGCGAGCAGGCCGCGCTGTGGGAGACGCCGCTGAAGGACCACGTCACCCAGAACACGCTCAAGTTCATCCTCGGCGAGCGCGACCTCGGTGAGTGGGACGCCTACGTCAAGGAACTGGAGGCCAAGAACTCGACCTCCTACCTCAACCTCGTCAACACCGCCTACGAGCGCTTCAAGAAGGAGCACGGCAGCTGATCCCGCTATTCTCCGCGAAAGGGCTGAATCGCATGCCCGGCCCTGAAGGAGACGACGATGAGTGACGTGGGAGCGGCACGGCGGTTCGGCACCGGGCCGCTCTCACGGGTCGCCGCGCTCGTCTACACCCTGCTCGTGGTCGAGCTGCTGATCCTGCTCACCGCCGTACCGGGGCTGGGGGCGCTCGTGCTGCTCGACCGGTCCGCCGGCAACGTGCCGCTGGCCGCCGCCTGCCTGCTCCCCGCCGGCCCGGCGTTGTCGGCCGCCCTGTACGCGCTGCGTCACCGCAGCCGTGAGCTGGCGGACCTGCGCCCGGCCGGCGCGTTCTGGCGCGGCTACCGGCTCAACTTCGCCGGCGTGCTGAAGATCTGGGCGCCGTGGCTGGCCTGGATGGCCGTCGTGGGCACGAGCCTGGCCAACTTCTCCGCCGCCGGGGTGCCCGGCTGGTGGGCGGTGCTGCTGGTCGCGGTCGCGGCGGGGTCCACGCTCTGGGTGGCCAACGCGCTGGTCATCACGTCGTTGTTCGCGTTCAGGGCGGTGGACGTGGCCCGGCTGGCGGCGTACGCGCTGGGCCGCTTCCCCCGGGCCACCCTGGCCGACGCCTGCCTGCTCGTCGTGGCGGCCGGGGTCACGCTGTTCGCCTCCGAGGTGGCGCTGGTCCTGCTGGCCTCGGTGCTCACGGCGACGCTCCTGTGGAACGCCGGCCCGATGATCACCGAGGTCCAGCAGCGGTTCACCCGTCGGTAGCGGCGGTTCACGCGGTCACTGGATGCGGCGGCCGTACGGTCAGTAGATGCGGCGGCCGTGTACGTCGGGCACGCCCGACTTCCGCAGGAAATAGGTGTTGACCTGGTCGCGCCACTCCTCCGCCGAGCGGACCTGCTCGTCGAGCAGCTCGCTCACCCGCGCGTGCAGGGCCGCGCCGACCGTCTTGCTCCCGTCCAGCTCCGCCCAGCGCGCCCGCATCGCCGCCGCCTGCCCGGCGCCGGCGAAGTGGGTGTCGTAGATGTGCTGGACGACCGTGGTGCCGCTGTGCAGCACGTGTCCGTACGGCACGTGGTGGAAGAAGAGCAGCAGCTCGTCGGGGCACTCGGCCAGTGACTCGTACACCTCCGACCACGGCGCCGGGTACTGGCCGGTGTAGCCGGTACCGGTGGCCCGGGTGCGGTCCACACCGATGCCGTCGCGGTCGGCGAAGTGGTACGTGCCCCACTGCGTGTACTCGTAGCCGTCCACGTCGGGGCCGTAGTGGTGGCCGGGGCGGACCATGAAGCAGACGCCGAGCGGGGCGGTGTAGCGCTCGTACGTGCGCCAGGAGTCGTCCATCAGCTCGTGCAGCGTGTCACGCAGCGCTTCACCGTCTCCCGGGAACGTCAGGCCGATCCACTCGTCCAGGATGGCGGCCGGGCCGAGACTCGGCTGCCAGGCCAGGCGGCCGAAGGCGTACAGGTTGGCCTGGGCCAGGGGGTGGCCGGTCCAGTAGGGGTCGTCGCCGACGTTGGAGACCGCGACCAGGCCGCCGCTCGTGGTCACGTCCGCCACCGCGCGCCCGTCTGGACCCCAGAAGCGGAACCCGAGCACCTCGCTCCACATCGGGGCCAGGTAGCAGACGTGCCGCTGCTGGCCGGTGTACTCCTGCGTCACCTGCAGCTCCACCGCCAGCCGCGTGCCCGGCATGGCGCCGATCACCGGCGAGACCGGCTCGCGCGTCTGGAAGTCCAGCGGGCCGTGCTTGACCTGGAGGATCGCGTTGTCCCGAAACTCCCCGTCGAGCGGCGCGAAGTGGTCATGGGCCGCGCGGGCGCGGTCGGTCGAGCGGTCGCGCCAGTCCTGGCGGTGGTTGTAGACGAAGGCGCGCCAGTGCACGACGCCGCCGTGCGGGGCCAGGGCGTCGGCGAGCACGTTGGCGCCGTCGGCGTGGCTGCGTCCGTACGCGAACGGCCCCGGCTGCCCTTCGGAGTCGGCCTTGACCACGAAACCGCCGAAGTCGGGGATGGCCGCGTAGACGCGGTCGGTCGTGCGCGCCCACCACTCCCGTACCCGCTCGTCCAGCGGGTCGGCGGTGTCCAGCCCGCCGAGCGCGACGGGCGAGGCGAAGTTGACCGACAGGTGCACGCGGATGCCGTACGGACGGAACTCCGCCGCGATCTCGGCCACCTCGGCGAGCCGGTCGGTGAGCAGGCGGGCCTCGCTGGCGTGCACGTTGACGTTGTTGATCCCGACCGCGTTGATCCCGGTCGCCGCCAGGAGCCGGGCGTAGACCCGCACCCGGGACAGGTCCTCGCGCAGGACGCCGTCCCGCCAGAAGATCGAGCCGCCCGAGTAGCCGCGCTCGACCTGGCCCATCACCGGATGCACGTCGATGTTGTCCCAATGGTCCAGCATGCGGCGGCGCAGCGCGGGCCGGTACGGCTCGGCCGGCCGTGGCGCACCGAACGCGGCCTCACCCTGCCTGACCACCTCGAAGAACCCGTACAGCAGGCCCGCCGGGTCGTCGGCCAGCACCACCGTGACGCCGTCCCGCCGGGCCAGCAGGAAACCCTCGGCGCCGAGCTCCGGCCCGGCGACCGCCCGCGCGGCGGGCGGCAACGGTTCGGCCGAGGTGAGGGCGAGCACCAGGTCGGCCGCCTCTCCCGGGGCCACGAGGGCGCCGCCGTGGCGGGCGCAGGCGTCGGCCACCTCGGCCCGGACGGTCCCGGCCGGTACCGACTCGTCGGCCACGATGAGCGTGCGACGCGAGCCGATCGCCACGAACGCCTCGGGCGGCAGCCAGGCCGGATGGACGCCGGTCAGATGGGGGATGGTCACGGTGGCTCCTCAGATCGGGCATGTCCTGACAAAGGAATCTACCGGTGCCCATTCCACCGCCCCGGCGTCAGGTGAGCCGGTCGCGGGCGTAGTTCGCGGCCTCGGTGCGGTTGCGCACGCCGATCTTGGCGAAGGCGTTGTTGATGTGCGTCTTGACGGTCGTCCCGGCGATGAACAGGCGGGCGCCGATCTCGGCGTTGCTCAGCCCGCGCGCGATCAGCCGCAGCACCTCCACCTCCCGCGCCGTCAGCCCGTCCGGGCACTCCGTCACCGGCTCCGGCGCACCCCTTGACAGTGCCTCCACCAGCCTCCTCGCCGCGGCGGCGGAGAAGGTGGACTGCCCGGCGACGGCGGAACGCAGCGCGGCCGCGATCTCCGCCCGCCCGGCGTCCTTGGTGAGGTAGCCGCGCGCCCCCGCCAGCAGGGCCGAGTCCACGGACCGGTCGTCGTCGTACGTGGTCAGCACCACCACGGCCACCCCCGGATGGTCGCGTACGATCCGCCTGGTCGCCTCCACGCCGTCCATGACGGGCATGCGCAGGTCCATCAGCACCACGTCAGGAGCCAGCTCCGCCACCAGCGCCAGCGCATGTTCGCCCTGCGCCGCGTCGCCGACCACCTCCACGCCGTCGACCAGCCCGAGCAGGGCCACCAGACCCTCGCGCATCGCCTGCTGGTCGTCCACGACCAGGACCCTCATTCCGGCACCTCCGCCCGTACCTCCCAGAACCCGCCGACCGGCCCGGCGTGCAGTGTCCCGCCCGCCAGCGCGACCCGTTCCCGCATGCCGGACAGCCCGTACCCGGACGCCGCGGGCAGCTCCGTGGGACCATCCCCGGTCGGTGGTGAGGCCGGCGGTGAGGCCGGTGGTGAGGCCGGCGGTGAGGTGCGCGGAGGCTCCGGCGGGAGGGGGTTGCGGACCGTCAGGCGGACGGCCTGGTCGCCGTACGCCAGGTCGAGCGTGACCGGGCGGCCCGGCGCGTGCTTGGCGGTGTTGGTGAGCGCCTCGCGCGCCGTGCGCAGCAGGCAGACCTCCGCCGCCGGCGTGATCGTGCGGCGCGTGCCCGTCGCCCGCAGCTCGGCCCGTACGTCGTGATCACGGCGATGCTCGGTCACCAGCAGCCTGAGCGCGTCCGGCAGCGGCGGCACGTCCTCGCGCAGCGCCGCCACCGCCGCCCGCGCCTCGACCAGCCCGTCACGGGCGAGCCCGCGCGATCGCCTGATCCTGGCCACCGCCCCCGCCACGTCACCCCGCTCGGTCAGCAGTGCCTCGGCCACGTCGAGCTGTACCCCCAGCGCGCCGAGTGAGTGGGCGAGCACGTCGTGCAGCTCCCTGGCGATGCGGGCGCGCTCGTCCAGCGCCAGCGCCCTGGCCCGGTCCTGCAGCGCGCGCCGGTACTGGCGCCGCTGCGCCGCGAACAGCACCGTGGCGACCACCACCGCCGCCTGCACCGCGATCGAGCGTGACGACTGGCCGAACCAGATCATGTTCCCCGTCATCAGCAGGAGATCGACGGCGGCGACGGCGGCGACGGCCTTGACGCTCGGCGTCAGGTGCGCCACGAACAGCAGCAGCATGGCGAACATGAACACCGTGGGCGCCGCCGACTCCGACCCGGTCACCGCCGAGGCCACCGCGGACCCGGCCCCGAGCAGCCCCACGGCCACCCGGGGCCGGCGCCCGTCGAGCAGTACGAACGCCAGCCAGCAGGCCATCGCCACGCCCAGCGCCGGCCACACCAGCGCCGGAGCGCGGAGCGGCGCGGCGACCACCAGCGACCAGGCCAGCGCGAAGCTGATCAGGACCCTGGCCAGCCGCCCCGTCTCGGGGTCGTCGGCGGCCAGGAGCCGCGCGACCCGCGCCCACACCTCGCGCATGACCTAGCGGGAGTCCCTCAGGCTGAGAATCATCTCCACCAAGATAAGGCGGAACGCGATGAACCCCGCCACCACCACCAGGCCCACGACGACGAGCGTGATCAGGAATTTTCCGTTCACTTTTCCCCCCGTGGCGTCCAGCAGCCACTTCACCAGTTCGAACCGTTTGTCCATGACTCGAACGGTAGGAACGGCGGTGGGTGGAGCGGCACCTCCGAAGGGTGGAGCCAGGGGTGGAGCCGCGCGACCCCTCGCTCATACTCGGTGCTAGTACCCGGTCTGGCCGGACGCGCTCCCGGGGACGGCGTCGGGGAGCGTCGTCCGGGTGGCGCGCGGCCCCGGCTGCCTGACCAGGGGTGCCAAGGTGGAGACGATCCGCGGCGCCGGGCTGAGGGCCGGTTCCGGCGGCACGTAGCCGCGCTTGCGGGCGGGCCCGTGGCGGCGCGTGGCGGGCGGTGCGGAGGCGCCGGGAGCGTTGGTGGAGGCCGGGCCTTCCGGGCTCACGGTCTTCGAGCCGGAATCGGCCGTCGTGGTGGGGCCGGTTCCCGTGGGGATGGTCGTCGGCGAGTCGGCCGGGCTCGGACGGGACGTCCATCCGTACGGCGGCGACGTCGGACGCGCGGTCGGCGCGGACGGCGCGGACGGGCGTGCACCGGAGGGGGTGGGGCGCGGGGTGGCGGCGGCCATCGGCACGCGGACGGCCTCGGGCCGGCGGTCGCGTTCGGAGCCGGGCAAGGGGTCGAGCGTGGTGGAGCCGCCCGGCAACGTGATCAGGAAACCGGCCAGAGCCAGCTGCAGGACACCTGCCAGCACAGTGGAGATCCGCACCACCAGCCCACGGCGCCGCCTGCGCTCCACGGCCGGGTCGGGGGGCGGGGTCAGCACGGCGTACGCGTTCCGGCCGAGGCCATGCGGCGGGTCCTCCGGGGGGTGGGGCGGGACGGATGCACTTGATCTAGGCATGGATGTCCACGGCGGTCAAGCGGAACCGGAGAAGATCACTGTAGGTGCGTCAGCGGGCACGGGCGGCGGCCGTCCGGTCGTGTAGCGTTCCATGACGGTCAGGAACTGCTGCGCTATGATCGCAGCGACGACAAGGCTCGCGGCGAGGGACGATGTCGAGCATCAAAGAGGTCGCCCGGCTCGCCGGGGTCTCCGTCGGCACCGTGAGCAACGTGCTCAACCGCCCGGAGCTGGTGGCGCCCGACACCCTGCGCAGGGTGCGCGAGGCGATCGAGCGGCTCGGCTACGTCCGCAACGGCTCCGCCAGGCAGCTGCGCGCGGGCCGCAGCCGCACCATCGGGCTGGTGGCGCTCGACCTGGCCAACCCGTTCGTGATCGACGTGCTGCGCGGCGTCGAGGGCGTGGCCCAGGGCGCCGACCTCACCGTGATGGTCTTCACCAGCAGCAAGGACGCCGGGCGCGAGGCGGGGCTGCTGGAGACGTTCGAGGAGCAGCGGCCGCTCGGCGTGCTGATCACCCCGGTCAACGACCGCGGCGAGGAGGAACGGCTGCGCCGGCTCGTCGCCCGCGGCATCCCGGTGGTGCGCTTCGACAGCTCGGCCGGCTACAGCCAGGGCTGCGCCGTCGCGGTGGACGACGTGCTCGGCGGGCGGCTGGCCGGCCGGCACTTACGCGAGCGGGGGCACCACCGCATCGCCTACGCCGGCGGCCCGTTCACCGTCCGCCAGGTGCGCGAGCGCCACGACGGCCTGGCGAGCGTGCTCGGCCCCGGCGACGCGCTCACCGTGATCCCCCTGCCCGACCTCACCGTCGCCACCGGCAGGCTGGCCGGCCAGGAGATCGCCGGCCTGCCCGCCGCCGAGCGGCCCACGGCGGTCTTCTGCGCCAACGACCTGGTCGCGATCGGGGTGCTGCAGGAGATGACGCAGCGCGGCCTGCGGGTGCCCGAGGATCTGGCCATCATCGGCTACGACGACATCGACTTCGCCGCCGCGGCGGCCGTGCCGCTGTCGTCGATCCGCCAGCCGCGCGAGCAGCTCGGCCACACCGCGGCGCAGCTCCTGCTCGAAGAGGCCAACGAGCCGGCCGGTCACGAGCACCGGCTGGTCGTCTTCCAGCCCGACCTCATCGTCCGCACCTCGACGGCCTCGCCATCGCGCGTAGAACGCTGAGTCCGGCACCGAGTCCGGCACCGAGTCCGGCACCGAGCCCGCGCCGGGCTCTGAGCCGAGCTTCGGGTTTGGCGGCGAGTCAGGCTCGGCCGGCGTCGATCGCGTGCTCGGGGCAGTTGGCCACCGCCAGGCGCGCGTCCCGCTCCTGGCCGGGGGCCACGAGGCCGTCGCCGAGCACCCGCCCGTAGCCCTCGTCGTCCTCGCCGAACAGCTCGGGGGCGAGGTCGTAGCAGCGGCCGTGGCCCTGGCAGCGCTCGGGGTCGATGTTCAGTTTCACGCGATCTCCGTCGGGTCGGCGAGCCGCTCCGGGGGCTCGTCCAGATACGTGTTCACGGGCCTTTCCACGTTCTCATCCGAGAGCTCCCACGCGGGCCCGTGCCTGGGAGCCAGCCCGGCGATGATCCGGGACAGCAGCGCGGTCCACTCGGCGTCGTCCACGTGATGCAGCGTCGGCGTGACGACCGCGCTGCCCATCGCGAGCAGCAGGCAGAAGTGGGCCAGCGCGGCGGGCGACAGCCCCGGGTCGATCTCAAGGTCGTCCTGCCCGGCACGCAGCAGGTCGGAGATCCACTCCGCCCGCTCGCTCATGTAGTCGCGCATGGGACCGGCCACGCTCTCGTCCCTGCGCGCCGCGACCAGCGCCTCCACGATGAGGTAACCGTCGGGGTCGCGGTCGCGGGGCAGGGCGCGGCCGAGCACCAGGAGCAGGTCCGTGGCCGACCGGTCGGGATCGCCGGCGAACAGGCTCTCCAGCCGCCGCCGCGCGTGCGCCCGCAGCGCGGCCACCAGCAGCTCGGCCTTCGACCCGAAGTGCGCGTAGAGGGCGCCGTTGCTCACGCCGGCCGCCGCCGCGATGTCCGCCACGCGCGTGCCGTCGTAGCCGTGCTCGGCGAAGGCGTCGGCGGCGGCGCGCAGCAGCCGCTCGCGCGTCTCGGCGGCGGTGACCCCAGCGATGCGTCCCATGAAGGAATTTAAAAAGTCGTTCAATTGGCCCGTCAAGCCGCCCGGCCGCCGGCGCGGGCGAAAGCGACGCGACGCCCGGCCCACGCGGGCCTGACGGCAGCACCAGAGTACGCGTGATCGCCGCCGCCCGGGACGGCCGGGGTGTCGCCATGTCCGGATCTCATCTACTCTGAAGCGGCGAGGGGAGTACTTCCCAAGTGTCGACCCGGTCAATACGGACGTACCGCGCGTCCCCGGGCGGCCGCCCGATCATGGGTGAAGGAGACCTCGAACGAGAAGTGCGTTCGAGGGAGGCCACTCATGTCCGCGGGGACGATTCCGCATGCCATCGCGCTGCCCACCATCGCCTCACCGGCTCTCTGGACCATCACGGTCGCGGCCCTGGTGCTGCTGCTGTCGCTGGACCTGATCCTCACCCGCCGCCCGCGCGAGGAACGGATGCGCGAGGCGGTCGGCTGGTCGATCTTCTACCTGCTGCTGCCCCTGCTCTTCGGCGTCTACCTGTGGGCCGATCACGGGGGTGTCGTGGCGGCCGAGTTCTTCACCGGGTTCGTGGTGGAGAAGTCGCTGTCGGTGGACAACCTGTTCGTGTTCATGCTGCTGCTCGCGGCCTTCGCGGTGCCGCAGGCGCTGGCCAGGCGGGTGCTGCTGTACGGCATCGTCGGGGCGCTGGTCCTGCGCGCCGTCTTCATCGGGCTGGGCGCCGCCGCGCTGCAGAGCGGCACGTGGGCGTTCCTGCTGTTCGGCGCGATCCTCATCCTGACCGCAGGCAAGATCCTCAGGGACGTCATGACCGGGCGCGAGCAGGAGGTGGACATCTCCTCCATGCGCACGGTCCGGCTGGTACGGCGCTTCGTCGCGGTCACCGAGGACTACCGCGGCTCCCGGCTGGCCGTACGCGAGAAGGGGCGGCTGGCGCTGACCCCGCTGGCGCTGGCGGCGGTGGCGATCCTGGCCACGGACATCGTCTTCGCGGTGGACTCCGTACCGGCCGTGTACGGCGTCACCGAGGACCCGTTCCTGGTGTTCGCCACGAACGCGTTCGCGCTGCTGGGGCTGCGGGCGCTGTACTTCGTGCTCAAGGGCGTGCTGACCAAGCTGCGCCACCTGAACCACGGGCTCAGCGTCATCCTCGCCTTCATCGGGGTCAAGCTGCTGCTGCACTGGGCGCACGGCGTGTGGGCCCAGGTGCCGGAGATCCCGACGCTGGCCTCGCTCGGGGTGATCGTCTCCGTCCTGACCGTCGTGACGATCACGAGCCTGCTCGCCAACCGCCGCGACCGCCTGCGGGCCGCTCCCGAGCGGGCGGAGAGCGCGGAGCCGGTACAGGAACCGGCGGGCGACCAAAGGTGACCGTTTGAGCGATCCCCTCGTAGGCCCTCAGTGCGCCCCTAGTGAGCCGCGCGGGCCTGGAGGAGGTCGGCCAGGAAGTGCAGGAGGGCGGCCGACGTGGTCGCCGAGGTGATCGCCTGCTCTTCGATCAGCCCCTGGACCCGTAGCATCGGCACCCACTCGGCCCGCTCCCGCCCCTCACCGCCGCCGTCCTGGCTCGCGTCGTCGCGGGCCTCAGGGGCGGTCACCGGGGCCGGGGCGGGCTCGGGCTGGTGGGCGGCGAAGACGATGTGCTCGCAGTCGGCGACGTCTCCGGCCGGGCGGATCCGCATCAGCGGCAGCAGCGGCCCCGGCCGCAGGCCCGTCTGCTCCTCGACGTGCCGCGCCGCCGCCTGCTCAGGCTCCTCCTCCGGCCCGATCTCGCCGAGCGGGATCTCCCAGCCCCACGTGCCGGTGATGGGCCGGTGCCGCCACAGCAGCAGCACCCGGCCGCCGTGGAAGACGACCGCCCCGGCGGCCCGTGGTGTGCGGATGAAGGGCCGCTCGACGTGCTCACCGCCGGTCAGCTCGACGTCGGCGACCCGGAGATCGACCCCGTTCGCCGCGTAGAGCAGTCTCTCGGACCGCATGCGATGCTCCTCACCCGTTCGCCGGGGCTTATTCCTCCGTCTACCGGTTTGCCCGTTTTTGCGGCAATACGCACCGGGGATGGCTATGCCCCGTCCATCGGGGAAACGTCAGTGGTGGAGTCTAGCCTGAGCGAGTTCTTCCACCGTGGAAGACACCGGGCTCCCGGTTTGGTTCTGAGGTGAGAAGTTGTCCCAGCGTCCGACCGGAGGGGGAGCGATCGTGGGGGCTTTCGCGGGCGGGAGGCTGCCACCGGACGACGTCGTCGTCACGGCACTGCGCGCGGGCGACGAGACGATGTTCGCGGCGCTGCTCGACGCCTGGTCGAGGGGCATGCTGAGGGTCGCCAGATCCTACGTGTCCACCGACCCGTCCGCCGAGGAGGTCGTCCAGGACACATGGCTGGCGGTGATCGACGGGATCGACCGCTTCGAGGGACGTTCCTCGATCAAGACGTGGGTCTACCGCATCCTGGTCAACACCGCGAAGAAGCGCGGCATGCGCGAGAGCCGCACCCTGCCGTGGAGCGCCTTCGAGGCCGATGGCGCCCCGTTCCCCGACGGAGTGTCGTTCCCCGACGGCGGCGGCTGGGGCGAGCCGGGGGCGGCCTGGCCCTCGCCCGAGGGCGAGGCTCTGGCCGCTGAAGTGCGCGCGCTGACGGCCGAGGCCCTGGGCCGGCTGCCGCCCCGGCAGCGGGTCGTGATCACCCTGCGTGACGTGGAGGGCTACTCCTCCGACGAGGTGTGCGAGATCCTGGAGATCTCCGCGGCCAACCAGCGGGTGCTGCTCCACCGCGCCCGTACGGCGGTGCGCGGCTGGCTGGCCGACTACTACGGCTCGGTCACGCAGGCCGAACAGTAACCGGAACGGCTGACGGCCCCCATCCGGTCCGTTCAGCGGCGACAATAAGTGAAACGGTTCATCCCAGAGACAGAGGCGGTCAACGTCGTGAAGCGGTTCACCTGCGACGAACTGGTGGAACTCCTCACCGCCTACCTTGAAGACGCCCTCGACCGGCCGTCACACGACGGCGTACGGGCACATCTCTCCTGCTGCGAGCACTGCGAGCGCTACTTCGAGCAGTTTCGCGCCACGATCAGGGTCCTGGGCGACCAGCCCCCGGAGAAGCTGCCCACCGGCGTCCGCGACCGGCTGATGTCCGCCTTCCGCGAGCGGCACAGCGGCTGACCGAGGCGGTGGCCAGACCCGCCACGCCTCCCTGCGCTCCTGCCCGGAACATCCCCCGTACGCGGAGCTCCTACCTTCCGAAGCTGTCGCGCAACGCGGCCAGCACCGGCGCCGGCACGACGCCGTCACGCAGGCAGCGCAGCGCCGCGATCGTCGCGCGGAGCTGCGCCAGCCAGGCCGCGCACCCCGGGCACGACCCCAGATGCGCCGCCACGCCCGCGCGCCGGCCGGGCGGGAGCGCGCCGTCGAGGTAGTCGGTGAGCGACGCGAGCACCGCGTCGCACTCCGATGGTCCCTGCTCCATGTGAGCTAGTGCCCGACGGGCCGCATCCGTTACACGGAAATTCGTCTGTAACGATCGCGCGCCTCGCGGATCTGTAGTCGTGACCTGCGTCGCCGGCGAAGGGAAGACGATGATCGGGGTCACGGCCGAGAGCACGCCGCTGCGCGACGCCTCGGAGGTGGCGGACTTCGCGCGCCGCTGCTTCCAGCCCGCCACCTCCGACCGGGTGGGGGTGGAGCTGGAGTTCCTGGTCTTCGACCGTGCCGAGCCCGCCAGGCACGTGGCCCTGGCCGAGGTCGAGGGGTCCCTGCCGGCGCTGCTGCCGGGCGGGAGCCGGGTGACGTTCGAGCCGGGTGGCCAGCTCGAACTGTCAGGCCCCGCGGGCCCGCTGCCCGCCGCGCTCGCCACCCTGGCCGACGACATGGCCGCCGTGCGGGCGGGGCTGCGCGCGTCCGGGCTGGTCCTGGGCGGGGTGGGCCTCGATCCGGTACGCCCCGCGCGCCGCCAGCTCAACCGCCCCCGCTACGACGCGATGGCCGCCTTCCTCGGGCGGCCGTACGGCGCGCTGATGATGTGCTCGACCGCGTCCATCCAGGTCAACCTGGACCTGGGCGCGCGGCCCGCGACCCGGTGGGAGCGCGCGCACGCGCTCGGCCCGGTGCTGCTGGCGGCCTTCGCCAACTCCCCGCTGAGCGGCGGCCGGCCGTGCGGCTGGATGTCGGGCCGCCAGGCCGTGTGGAACAACCTCGACCCCAGCAGGACCGCCCTCGTCCCCGCCAGCGGCGATCCGGCCGCGGACTGGGCCGAATACCTGCTGGACGCCCGGCTCATGCTGGTGCGCGAGGACGAGGAGCGCTACCGCCCCGTCCGCGACGGCTCGACGTTCCGCGACTGGCTGGAGCGCGGCCGGTCGGGGAACGGCCGAGGGGAGGGTGAGCGTCCGCCCACCGCCGAGGACCTCGCCTATCACGCCACCACCCTGTTCCCGCCGGTACGCCCACGGGGCTGGCTGGAGATCCGCTACCTGGACGCGCAGCACCCGGCGGCCTGGCCGGTGTGCGTGGCGGTGACCCACGCGCTCATCTCCGACGACCGGGCCGCCGACGCCGCGATGGCCGCTGTGGGGTCGTACCTGGACCCGCCGGAAGGAGCGGGAGACCAGGAAACCGGCGCGAAGGTGTGGGAGCGGGCGGCGCGGTGCGGGCTGGCCGACCCGGTGCTGCGCCGGGCTGCCGAGACGTGCTTCCGCGCCGCGCTCGAAGCCCTGCCGCGCCTGGGCGCGGAGCCCGGCCTGGTGGCCGAGGTGGCCGCGTTCGCCGACCGGCACGTGACGACGGGCCGCTCTCCGGCCACCGACCTGATGGAGCCGGGGCCCACGGGCACGCCCTGGCTCGAAGGACCGAACGAAGGATGGCTATGAACGACTTCAAGGAACGCATCGCCGCGCAGCTCATCGCGGTGCGCGACCGTTCCCTCGCCTACACGGAGGCGGAGGACGACCTGCTGGTCAAGCAGCACTCCCCGCTCATGTCGCCGCTCGTGTGGGACCTGGCGCACGTCGGCAACTACGAGGAGCTGTGGGTGCTGCGCGAGGCAGGCGGCATCACGCCGCTGCGCCCCGAGATCGACGACATCTACGACGCGTTCAAGACACCGCGCAAAGACCGCCCCAGCCTGCCGTTCCTCGGCCCGGCCGAGGCCCGCCGCTACATCGAGGGCGTCCGCGGCCGGGTGCTCGACGTGCTCGACCGGGTCGACCTGGAGGGCCCGTCACCGCTGCACCGCGACGGCTTCGTGTTCGGCCTGGTGATCCAGCACGAGCACCAGCACGACGAGACCATGCTGGCCACGCTGCAACTGTCGGGGCAGCCCGGCCTCGTCCGCGAGGGCGAACTGCCGCCGGGGCGGCCCGGCGGCCCCGACGAGGTCCACGTGCCCGCGGGCCGCTTCCTCATGGGCACCGACACGCTCCCGTGGGCCTACGACAACGAGCGGCCCGCCACCTGGGTCGACCTGCCCGGCTACTGGATCGACCGGCTCCCCGTCGGCAACGCCGCCTACGCGGCCTTCATCGAGGACGGCGGCTACGACGACCAGCGCTTCTGGACCCCTGAGGGCTGGCAGTGGCGGCAGCGCAAGGGCATCACCGCGCCGCTGTTCTGGACCAAGGACGGCGGCACCTGGCACCGCAGCCGCTTCGGCCGCACTGAGCCGGTCCCGATGGACGAGCCGGTCCAGCACGTCTCCTGGTACGAGGCCGACGCCTACGCCCGCTGGGCCGGCAAGCGGCTGCCCACCGAGGCCGAGTGGGAGAAGGCGTGCGGCTGGGACCAGGTGGCGGGCCGGGCCAGGCGTTACCCGTGGGGCGAGAGCGATCCTGGGCCTTCGCTGGCCAACCTGGGCCACCGCGCGGCCCGGCCCGCGCCGCTGGGCGCCTATCCGGGCGGAGCCTCGCCGTACGGAGCCGAGCAGATGGTGGGGGACGTGTGGGAGTGGACCTCCTCCTGGTTCCAGGCGTATCCGGGCTTCCGCAGCTTCCCGTACAAGGAGTACAGCGAGGTGTTCTTCGGCGAGGAATACCGGGTGCTGCGCGGCGGATCGTGGGCGGCCGACCCGGCGGCGGTGCGGACCACGTTCAGGAACTGGGACTATCCGATCCGCAGGCAGATCTTCACCGGCTTCCGGTGCGCCCGCTCGGAGCTGGTCTGACATGTGCCGGCACGCCGCCTGGCTGGGCGCCGCCCGCCCGCTCTCCTCGCTCATCGACGAGCCCGGGTACGGGCTGCTCAGGCAGTCGTATCAGCCCCGCCGTCAGCGCGCGGGCCTGGTGAACGCCGACGGGTTCGGCATGGGCTGGTACGACCCCGCCCGCCCCGAGCCCGTGCGTTACCGGCGCGCCGTGCCCATCTGGACCGACGCCAACCTGCCCGGCCTGGCCTCGGTGGCCCGCTCGACCTGCCTGCTGGCGGCGGTGCGCTCGGCCACCGTGGGCATGCCGGTCGAGGAGACCGCGACCGCGCCGTTCGCCGACGGCACGTGGCTGCTCAGCCACAACGGCCGGGTTGCCCGCGACGCGGTCAAGGACCTCGCCGACGGCGCCGAGAGCACCTGCGACGCCGCCTGGGTCGCCGCCGCCGTGTTCCAGCGCGGGCGAGCCGGCGCCGGCCTGGGTGAAGCGCTGGTCGACGTCGTCGTCCGGGCCGGGGAGAAGGACCCCGCCGCCCGGCTCAACCTGCTCGCCTGCGACGGCGCGTCCGTGGTCGCGACCGTCTGGGGCGACACCCTGTTCCTTCGCCGACTCGACGACGGCGTGCTGGTGGCCAGCGAGCCGCTCGACGACCTGCCGGACTGGCGGGTCGTGCCCGAGCGGAGCCTGCTGACCGTCACCGGCGGTGACGTGAACGTCCAGCCATTGTGATCTCTCTATAGGAGGCCTCGTGCCCGTCAGCCACTCCACCGTGCGTGTGATCAACCATCTCGACCGCGACTACCTGCGTCAGGCGCTCGAACACGACGTCACCAGCGGCCTGACGTCCTCGCCCAAGTGGCTGCCGCCCAAGTGGTTCTACGACGCCGCAGGCAGCGAGCTGTTCTCGAAGATCACCCGGGTGCCCGAGTACTACCCGACCCGGCGCGAGCTGGCCATCCTGCGGGCGCGCTCGGCCGAGATCGTCGCCGCCTGCGGCGCCGACACGCTGGTCGAGCTGGGGTCGGGGACCAGCGAGAAGACCGTGCTGCTGCTCGACGCGCTCGCCGCGGCGGGCCGGCTGCGCGGCTACACGCCGGTGGACGTGGACGCGGTCACCCTGGAGGCCGCGGCGCGGCGGGTGGCCGAACGCTACCCCGGCGTGGAGGTGCGCGCGGTGTGCGCCGACTTCGAACGCCACCTGGCGCTGCTGCCGCGCGAGGGGCGGCGCATGGTCGCCTTCCTCGGCGGCACGATCGGCAACCTCGAACCTGCCGCCCGCGCGGTGTTCCTCAAGGAGCTGCGGGCCACGATGCGGCCGGGGGACACGTTCCTGCTGGGGGCTGACCTGGTCAAGGACACCGGGCGGCTCGTGGCGGCCTACGACGACGCGGCGGGGGTGACGGCCGAGTTCAACCGGAACGTGCTCCGGGTGATCAACCGCGAGCTGGACGCGGACTTCGAGCCCGAGGCGTTCGAGCACGTCGCGGTCTTCGACGAGCGGCACGAGTGGATCGAGATGCGGCTGCGGGCGACCCGGGCCATGCGGGTGTGGGTCGGCGCGCTCGGGCTGGCGGTGTCGTTCGAGGCCGGGGAGGAGATGCGGACCGAGATCAGCGCCAAGTTCCGGCCCGAAGGGCTGCGCGCGGAGCTGACCGAGGCCGGCTGCCGCGTCGGCCGCCGCTACACCGACCCGGCGGGGGACTTCACGCTGGTCCTGGCCGAGGCGTGACGACCTCGCCGGCGATCGGGCACGTCGGCGCGGCATGGCGGGCGGCACGCAGCGTGACGGCCGCCGGCCTGCTCGACGCGGCCGGCTGCAACGTGCCCAGCGACCGCGTGCTCGACGCCGTCACCGCTCACTTGCGGCGCGAACGCGAGCTCGGCGGCTACCGGGCGGCGCCCGACCTGACCGCGGCCAGGACGGCCCTGGCCGCGCTGGCCGGCGCGGAGCCCGGTGACGTGGCCTTCCTGGAGAGCGGGACCGAGGCGATGGCGGCGCTCCTGGGCGGCTGGCGGCTCGGGCCCGGCAGCCGGGTCGGGTGCACCCGCGCCGAGTACGGCAGCACGTTCATGCTGCTGCGCCGGCTGGCCGTGCGGCGCG
Source organism: Nonomuraea maheshkhaliensis (assembly GCF_039529435.1). Taxonomy (NCBI): domain Bacteria; kingdom Bacillati; phylum Actinomycetota; class Actinomycetes; order Streptosporangiales; family Streptosporangiaceae; genus Nonomuraea; species Nonomuraea maheshkhaliensis. The sequence continues at coordinate 843 of NZ_BAAAMU010000097.1, read as the reverse complement.
GGTGGCGGCTGATCGAGCTGCCGGTGGACGGCGACGGCCGGCTCGACCCGGACGGGCTGCGCGCGCGCCTGCGGTCCGGGCTGGACCTGGTGGTGCTCTCCCACGTCGGCTCCCACCACGGCGTCGTGCAGCCCGCCGAGGCGGCCGGGTCGCTGTGCCGGGCCGCCGGGGTGCCGTTCGTGCTGGACGTCTGCCAGTCGCTGGGGCACGTGGAGGTGCGGGGGGCCGGGGCGAGCGCGTACGTGGGGACGTCGCGCAAGTGGCTGGCCGGGCCGCGCGGGGTCGGCTTCCTCATCGTCCCCGGCCTCACCGACACCATGGACACCCCGGCCCCGACCCTCGCCGGCCACCTCTGGAACGACCCCGGCTCGCCATGGGGCGAGCCGTGGGCTGGCTCGCCTGCGGCGTGGAGCGGGCCTGGGGAGCTGGGGGACGGTCGCCTGGAGCAGCGGGGTGCGCCGGGGGTGCTGGGGGACGGCCGGGTGGAGCCGCAGGGCGAGCCGGGGGACGGCCCGGGGGAGCCGTGGGACGATGCGCCGGAATCGTGGGGCGGGCCGGCCATGGGGGACGTGCCCCGGCCTGTGCCGGGTGCGGCTCGGTATGAGACCTCCGAGGCGGCCGTCTCGGCGAGGGCCGGGCTGGGGGTGGCCGTGCGGGAACACCACGAGCTCGGCCCGCCCGCCGTCCACTCCCACCTGGCCGAACTCGGCCGCACGGCGCGTGTGTTGCTCGACGGGGCGGGCGGCTGGCGGGTCGCGGAGCCGCTGGACGAGCCCTCCGCCCTCGTCACCCTCAGTCCGCCGCCCGGCGACACCGCCGCCCACGCCGGCCGCCGGGCGGGGG
>NZ_BAAAMU010000096.1:17540-38823 GCF_039529435.1 Nonomuraea maheshkhaliensis | reverse complement strand
CTTCGACGTGGACAGGTCGCTGGACGAGCTCGCCGCGCACACGCTGGAGGCGCTCGGCACGGGAGCGGGGGCGGGGGTGGGAGCGGGTGCGGGGGTGGGAGCCGCGCGCAGCCGCTCGCGGAACACCTTCGACGACCGCGGGTTGGCCCGGCACTGCCAGACGCCGTGGGGACAGTAATCGGAGATCGAGTGATAGGCCACATTGTGACTGCCGATCCAGTCGAGCATCCGCCGGACGTAGGCGGAGCGGTCGCCCCTGCGGAACAGCCCCCATTCAGGGAAGGAGAGGGGCTTGCCGTGCCGTGCCGCGAAGTCGGCCTGGGCGCGCAGGCCGTACGGCTGCTCGACGTAGTCGGAGAACTCGCGCCCCGGCCCCTGGTCGTAGCTGTCCATGCCGATGATGTCGACCACGTCGTCACCCGGGTAGCACTCCGTCCACGGGATGGCGTCGCGCCCGCGGCTGGGCGCGAAGTCGAAGCGGAAGCGCTGGCCGGGCGCCGAGCGCATGGCGGCGACGATGCGCCGCCAGTAGATCTTCCACGCCTGCGGGTCGGGCGCGCACCGGCTGGAGTAGGTGGTGCCGTTCATCTCCCAGCCCAGGACGATGATCGTGTCGCCGGCGCCGGAGGAGACCAGCTTCCAGGCGAGCCGGCGGAAGTGGTGGTCGTGCTCGCCGCGCGCTCCTTCGCCGAGCCGCCGCGCCACGACGCTGTCGGGCAGCCCCGCCTCGTTGGGGGCGACCATCGGCACGTTCAGCGCCAGGACCCGGCCGGGCCTGGCGGCCCGCCAGCGGGTCCAGGGCTCCAGGACGAACGCGGCGCCCGCGATGGCATCCCAGCGATCGCCTGGCAGGTACGTGCGCCCGACCGTCACCTCGTTGCGCAGCCACGACTCGAAGCCCGGCAGGTGCTGCGGGCCGCGCCAGTCGGAGCTGAGGAAGACGCCCAGCGCCGCCGGCGGAGGGGCGGCCGGCGGGCTCTGTGGCGGGAGGCTCACCGGAGGGCGCGGAAAGGGGCCCCGCGGCGGAGGGGCGTCCGGCGTGCCCAGGCCGAGCGTCGTGCCCGCCATCGTCCCCACGACGATCGCCATCGCACAGTGCCGATAGCCGATCGCCTTCACGCTGTGCCGATGGCCGATCGCCTTGGCGCCGTGCCGACGGCCGATCGCCTTCGCGCAGCGCCGATGGCCCTTCCGCGTCACCGTCGCGATGTCACCTTGCGTTTCCTCCATACAAGGCAGGTAGCCGCAAACCGGATATTCAACTCGCGATTTGCCCGATCCATGGCTTTTCCTGGAAGAGCAGGACCTTCACCATGCTTGATCGCACCGTTCCGGCGCTCGTGCTGCGGATCGACGACAACGTCTTCCACCACGGCACCCTCGGCGCCATCCGGTCTCTCGGCAGGGCCGGCGTAGAGGTGCACGGGCTCATCGACGACCGGCGCACACCCGCCTCCCGTTCCCGCTACCTGGCGCGCTCGCACGCCTGGCCGCGCGACCGGGACGTCATCCGCGCGCTCCGGCAGGTCGCCGACCGCATCGGCCGCCGCTCGGTGCTGCTGGCGATGGACGACGCCGCCGCCATCGCCGTGGCGGAGCACGCGGCCGACCTGCGATCCAGCTTTCTGCTGCCCGGCCAGGCGCCGGGGTTGCCGCGCGTGCTCGCCGACAAGCGCCTGCTGGCCCGCCTGTGCGCCACGCTCGGGATCCCGCAGCCGGAGTCGCGGGTGATCACCGGCGAGCGCGACGCCGCCGCGGCCGTCGCCGACTTCGGCCTGCCGCTGGTCGCCAAGTGGGCGCGGCCCTGGCTGCTGCCCGCCGGTCGCGAGCTGCGCAACACCAGCCTGGTACGCCAGGCCAAGCACGTGGCCCCGCTGCTGCGCCACCTGCCGGGCAACGACCTGCTGTTCCAGCGGTTCGTACCGGGCGGGCCGCATTCGGACTGGTTCTTCCACGGCTACTTCGACGAGAACTCGCGCTGCCTGTACGGCGGAGCGGGCCGCAAGGAACGCTCCTACCCGCGCGGCGCGGGCCTGACCACGTACGGCCGCTGGCTGCCCAACCCGGCCATCGAGCGCATCGCCCGCGACCTGGCCGCGACACTGGGCTACCGCGGCGTCCTGGACATCGACTTCCGGCACGACCCGGCCACGGGCGCCTACCACCTGCTCGACTTCAACCCGCGGCTCGGCGCCCAGTTCCGGCTGTTCACCGACTCCAGGGGCCTGGACCTGGTACGGGTCGCGCACCTGCACCTCTCCGGCCGGGCCGCGGCGCTGGGGCAGGCCGGTCACGGGCGGACGTACGTGGTGGAGAACTACGACCTGCTCGCCGCGGGCCCCGGCTGCCTGCGCGCCCTGTGCTCCAGCGACGAGCTCGCCTGGCTCTCCCCCGACGACCTGCGGCCCTTCGTGGCCATGGGCGGGCGGACGGTGAAACGCGGCTTCGACCGGATCACCCGGTCACCGAGACAGCGAAGGAGGAGAACGTGGGAACCTCAGTGATCGACGTAGCGGTCGTGGGAGCGGGCCCGTACGGCCTCTCCGTGGCGGCGCACGCGCTGCCCGCCGGGCTGGACGCGCGGGTGTTCGGCAGGCCGATGCACGCGTGGGAGCGGCACATGCCCAGGGGCATGCTGCTGAAGTCCGACCCGGACGCCTCCCACCTCGCCGACCCGGCGCGGCGCTTCGGCCTGGACGCCTTCCATCGCCACTCCTTCGGCGAGGCGGTGCCGGTGGAGCGGTTCGTCGACTACGGCCGGTGGTTCCAGGCGCGGGCGGTGGGCGCGGCGCTGGAGGAGCAGGAGGTGACCTCCATCGGCCTGGACGGCGGTTCGGAGGGTGGCCTCGGCGGCGGCCTGGATGGCGGCCGGTTCGTCCTGACCCTGGCGTCGGGCGAGGTGGTGGCGGCCAGGACGGCGGTGCTCGCGCTGGGTTTCCTGCCGTTCGCCCACCGGCCGCCCGCCCTGACCGCGCTGCCGCCGGAGGCGTGCACGCACAGCTCCGACCACGCCGATCTGAGCGGGTTCGCCGGACGGGACGTGACCGTGGTGGGCGCGGGGCAGTCGGCCCTGGAGAGCGCGACGTTGCTGGCCGAGGCCGGGGCGAGCGTCCGGGTCCTCGCCCGTACGGACGCGCTGGCCTGGAACCCCGCCCCCGAGCGGCGGCGCTCGGCGCTGGCGCGCCTGCGCGCTCCCCGCTCCGCGCTCGGCAGCGGGTGGCCGTCCGTCGCCTGGGCGCGGCTGCCCGGCGCGGTCCGGCACCTGCCGGCGGCGGGTCGCGGGCACATCGTGCGCACCGCGCTCGGGCCCGCCGGCTCGTGGTGGCTGCGCGAACGTTTCGACGGGGCCGTCACGGTGACGCTGGGCACCCGGCTGACGGCCTGCGAGCACCGCGACGGGGTGCGGCTGGAGCTGCGGGACGCCACGGGGGCGCGGACGACCGTGGTCACCGAGCACGTGATCGCCGCCACCGGCTACCGGGTGGACGTCTCCCGGCTCGGCCTCCTCAGCGAGGACCTGCGCCGCGCGGTGGCGTCGGCGGGGCCGGGTCCCCGGCTCAGCCGGACCTTCGAGACGTCCGTCGCGGGACTGCACCTCGTCGGGCTGGCGGCGGCGCCGACGTTCGGGCCGGCCATGCGGTTCGTGTGCGGCTGCCGGTTCGCCGCCCACCGGGTGACCAGAGGGCTCGTCAGCCGCCTGCGATCACGAACCACCGACTGAAGAACCATCAACTACGGGGGAAAGCATGATTTGTCGCACCATAGTGGCCTGCACGGCCACCACCACCTTCCTGAGCATCCCGGCCGCCGTCACCGGCACCCATGCCGAGAGCGCGTCGTCGTCCTTCACCAACTCGGTCACCACCGCCGTGGGCCGCACGCCCTCCGGGGTGCGGGTGACCGTGCAGAAGACCATGATCGGCAAGACTCAGGTGGCCTCGGCCAAGGTCCTGCCCGCCGACCCGACGGCCGCCGACGACGAATACCTCATCCCGGCCAACGCCAAGACGACGGCCGGATTCGTCGACCAGTACGAGCACTTCGCGGCCAAGCCCAGTGCCTGGAGTGACGTCGCCACGCTGACGTTCACCTTCTCCAGGCCCGTACGCGACCCGCACCTGCACGTCTTCGGCACCGGCGGCTCCTCCGGCGACGCCAGGAACCACGACGACTACTGGCCCGCGATCGAGCTGGTCGGCGGCATCCCGGCCACGCCCGCCTTCGCCCGCGTGGCCGGCTTCCCCGGCTACCGGACCAGCGCGACCGCCATCGAGCCGGAATGGACGTATCCCACCGGCTCGACCACCTGCGGCGTGGTCTACGCCTGCGGGACGGTCAAGGTGAGCGGCACCGTCAGCTCGTTCACCGTCAAGCTGCGCGCCCATGACGACCGGCAGGGGAAGGGCGGGCCGACCCCGCAGTTGTGGGCCGCGTTCAAGCTCTCCCTGGCCGAGGACGACTCCGACGCGCCCCCCTCCTACGGCGCGGCCTCCCACGCGATCACCCGCTCGACGCTCGGGCGTACCGTGACCGCCGACCACACCGACGCGGTGAGCATGACCCCGCGCTCCCTTCCCACCGGCACCGACGCCGACGACGCCGTCACGGCTCCGCGGGCGCGCATCGCGCCCACCGGCGATGACTACACGCTCGCCGTCCCCGTACGGGCCGACTCTCCGTCGCGGCTGAACGGCTGGATCGACTTCGACCAGAACGGCCGCTTCGACGCCGTCGAACGGGCCACCGCCAAGGTCGTGCCGTCCGCCACCACCGCCACGCTGCGCTGGAGGGTGCCGCGGCCGCTGCGCACGGGCGTCACCTGGATGCGGCTGCGGCTCGCCACCCAGGGCCCGGTGACGGCGTCGCCGACCGGGTGGGCGGACAGCGGCGAGGTCGAGGACCACCAGATCGAACTCGCCCACCACTGCCCGTGCACCAACTGACTTCGCGGGCACGGCCTCCGCGTTGAGCACGGCTCTCGCCGGTTGCGACTGCCGGGGGTCACGACTCCGGCGGTTCCTCGGCGTGCGGGCGTACGATCGCCACCGGGCAGGTCACGTGGTGCAGCACCCCGTGGCTGACCGAGCCGAGCACGGCCGAGGCCAGGCCGCCGAGCCCGCGCGAGCCCATCACGACGAGGTCGGCCGTCCGGCCGGCCTCGACCAGCGCGGTGATCGGGTGAGCGCACACCTGCTCGTCGGTGATGACGAGATCGGGGTCGCGCTCACGCCGGCCCGCGATCCGCTCGGCCACGCGGTTGACCTGCTCGGCCATGAGGTCCTCGATGAGGCCGCCGTACGGCACGGCGTAGGGGGCGGCGTAGGCCGAGAACAGCGGCAGCTGCCAGGCGTACACGACGTGCAGTTGCGCTCCGCGGGCACGCGCCTGCTCGACGGCGTAGTCCAAGGCGACCTCGGCGTGTTCCGACCCGTCGTAGCCGACCACGACCCGGTCGTACCACAGCGGGGTCGGCGTGCGGACGATGACGACGGGCCCGGTGGCGTGCCCGGCCACGGCCAGGCCGACGGAGCCGAGCAGCATCCCGGCGAACCCGCCGCGCCCGTGGCTGCCCAGCACCACGCTGTCCGCCATGTGCGACTCGGCGAGCAGGGCCCTGACGACGTCGCCGCCGAGCAGATCGCCGCTCACCTCGACGTCGCGGGTGAGCTCCCGCGCGCGGCTGACGGCGGCCTCCAGGATGTCGGCGCAGGACGCGGTGCTCTCCTCGTGGACGCGCGGCTCGCACACGTTCGCGTCGTGGACCCGTGGCTCGCACACGTGCACGACGCGCAGCGGGCGTCCGCGCCGCTGGGCGTCCACCGCGGCCCACTCCACCGCCGCGGTCGCCGGGGCCGACCCGTCTGCTCCGGCGACGATGTGACCCTTCATCACACCTGCTCCCTCAAAGAGCCGATCCCCTTCTCTTTCCATCATCACCCCACCTCCTCCCCCTTATGCGGACAAACAAGGCACTCTTCCGTTGAACCCGATTTTTCCGACATAAGGGTTATTTCAGGCATTGCACAGAGCTCACGTACGAACGCGAGGCCGAGAATCCAAAGGATTCCTTGACATCAGCCACCCACCATACGGATGATTCCAAGCATGTCTTTGGAATCATGGCGGAATCGACCCCGGCAGGTGCTGAACGACCCGGCCACCATGCGCGCGTTCGCCCACCCCGTCCGCCTGGCCCTGCACGAGCTGCTGATGCGGGCCGGCGCCACGACCGCCGCCGACGCCGCCCGCGAGGTCGGCATCAGCCAGGCGCTGGCCTCCTACCATCTGCGGCAACTCGCCAGGTACGGCTTCGTGGAGCAGGCCGAGGCCCGCGACGAACGCGAACGTCCGTGGAAGGCGACCTCGCTGACCCAGGAGTGGCCCGACGCGGGGACCGACCACGAAACCTCGGCCGCCCGCGGCCTGCTGGAGCAGGTGATGGCCGAACGGGCCATGGGCCGGCTGGCCGAATGGCATGAGCGCCGCGCGGACGAGCCCGACGCGTGGCGGAACGCCGGCGGGATCGGCAACTCCTACCTGTACGTCACCCCTGACGAGCTCAACGCGCTGGACGAGGCGGTCCGCCACCTGCTGGAGCCGCTGATGGCCCGGATCGCCGACCCGTCCGAACGACCGGAGGGCGCCAGGCCCGTAGTGCTGACCACTCTCACGATCCCGCTCCCCGCGACCGAATCCGGTGACTGACCCCGTGAACGCCGCCCCACACGCCGGCGAAACGCCAAGCCGGGCCGCACCCGCCACACACGTACCGCAGGACTGCGAAGCCACGGCGCGCACAGACGCTCCGCAGGACAGGAACGCCACGAGCACACCGCAGGTCGGCGAGGCGGCGGCACAGAGCACGGGCATGTCGGATGGGGCGCCGAAGCGATCTGCGGGCGGGATCCGTGAGCTGCTCGCTGCGAACCGGGACTACCGGCGGCTGCTGTCGGCCGGGCTGATCTCGCAGACCGGCGACTGGGTCGTCAGCACCGGGCTGGCCTACCACGTCTACGTGCTCACCGGCTCCACCCTCTCCAGTGCTGCCATGCTGCTCGCGGGCCGGTTGCCGGACGTCCTGCTCGGCTCGGCGGCCGGAGTGCTCGCCGACCGGTGGGACCGCCGCCGGCTGCTGGTGATCGCGGACGTGCTGCTCGCGCTCGGGCTGCTGCCGCTGCTGGCGGTACGCGAGCCGGGCCAGGCGTGGATCGTCTACGGCGTCGCCCTGTGGACGGGGGTGGGCAGCACGGCCCTGTTCCCCGCCCAGAAGGCCCTGGTACCGCAGATCGTGCCGCCGGGGCAGCTCGTCAGGGCCAACGCGTTGCACGGGCAGACCGGCCAGGCCGCCAGGCTGCTGGTCGCGCTGGCGGGCGCGGCCGCGGTGGGCGCGGGCGGGCTGGCCGCGGTCGTCTGGATCGGCGTGGCCGGCTTCGCGATCTCCGCGCTGCTGCTGTCCGGCCTGCGCGGCCCCGCCCGCGCGCCGGCCCCGACGGCGACGGCGACGATCGGCGGGCAGTGGGTGTCGGGGCTGCGGCTGGCCGGCACGAACCGTGGTGTGCGCCTGCTGGTCACGTACATGGTGATCACGGGGTTGGGCGAGGGCGTCTTCTCGACGCTCGCGGCGCCTTTCGTCGCCGGCGTGCTGGGCGGGGAGGCGGACGCGTACGGGCTGTTCCTGTCGGCGCAGGCGGTCGGCGGGATCGCCGGCGGCCTGCTGATCGCCGCTCGCCTCGGCGACGTCACTCCGCGGGTGCTGTTCGGATGGGGAACGGTCGTCTTCGGCCTGGCCGACCTGGCGCTGTTCACCTACCCGCTCGTGACGCGGGACCTGTGGCCCGCCTTCGTACTGATCGGCCTGGCCGGACTGCCCGCCGCGGCCGCGATGGCGGGGCTGACCACGTTCGCCCAGACGGTCACCGGGGGCGATCGGGTGGGGGCGGTCTTCGGGCTCCTCGCCAGCGCCCATGCCGCCACGTCGCTGCTCGGGATGGCACTGGCGGGCGTGCTCGGCGACCGCCTCGGCATCATCCCGATACTCTGCGTGCACGCCGGCGGCCTGATCACGGCAGGCGTGCTCGTCGTGGCAGCGGCGCGCCCTCCCACTCGGCGATCTTGACCCATCCCCCGGCCCTGCTCCGTCTCCACACCGGGTCCAGCCGGAGTCAGGGACCAACCGGCCTCTCTGACCAGGCCGACCGCGCCACTCCGTGACCAGCTGAACGGCTCCGGGACCAGGCCGTTCGGGACCAGGCCATCCGGGACCAGGCCATCCGGGACCAGGTCGGCCACACCACCCCGAAGCCGACATCGCAGCCCCGGAACCCAACCGGCCGCACAGCTTCGGAACCAGCCGACCGTACCGAGGCCGGACAGCCGCACCACTCTGAGGCCGGCTTGGCGGCGCCGCCCGGGAGCCGGCTGGGGTGCGTCGCGATCAGGCGGGTGTGCCTCTCCAGGACCTGCTTGAGGTGTCTGGGAGCAGGTCGGCCGCCCCGCTTCGTGGCCTGCCGTCACGAGCCCGTAACGCCTTCGTGCAACCCGAACATTCTACGTTTACCCTCTGTTTAACGTCCGACGTTGGACGTAGGATGTCCGATCTCAGAGCCGCTCCTGGCGAAAGGGTGAAGACATGCACGATGGGTATCCCCCGGAGGGCCGTACCGGGCGCTCCTGGCGCCGCCGGGCCGGCGCCGTCACGATGCTGGCGGGCTTACTCGTCGGCGCGTCCGTCGCGCCGGTGGCCGCGGCGCCGACGCCGGCACCCGAGACGCCCACCGCGACAGCACCGGCAACGACGGCGGTGGCGACGGTGGTGGCGACGCCGACCGGGACGACACCCGGGACAGCACCGGCAACGACGCCGACTGAGACGACACCTGCCGAGACGGCGCCCACCGAGACGACGCCCACCGAGACGACGCCCACCGAGGCCCCCGAGACCCCCGAGGCCGGTGCGAGCGGCGGCGCGCCGTTCGCCGACGAGCAGGTCATCTACAAGCAGGGCGACTTCGGGTACGCCTGCTTCCGGATCCCCGCCGTCGTCCGGGCCACGAACGGCATGGTCCTGGCCTTCGCCGAGGGCAGGGTGAAGGACTGCGGCGACGACGAGGACATCGACCTCGTGCTGCGCCGCTCCGCCGACAGCGGCCGGACCTGGGGGCCGCTGCAGGTGATTTCGGAGGGCAACGGCACGACCCACGGCAACCCGGTGCCGATCGTCGACCGGCGTACGGGCCGGGTCGTGCTGGTCAGCACCCACAACGGCGCCGAGCCGTGCCCGAACGGCTGCGACCGCGACCCCTGGGTGCAGTTCAGCGACGACCACGGCGCGACCTGGTCGGCCGCCAGGGAGATGACCGAGGGCAAGCGCCCCGAATGGAACTTCTGGTACGCCACCGGCCCGATGCACGGCATCCAGCTCGAACGCGGCCCGCACGCCGGCCGGCTGATCGTCGGCGCGAGTTACGAGAGCTGGGACCGGGTGGGCCCGCACGCGTACGGCACGCACCTGCTCTACAGCGACGACAGCGGCGAGACATGGAACATCGGCGCCGAGACGTCCTACGACGACGGCTCGATCATCGCCCAGGAGGTCACCGTCGTCGAGCTCACCGACGGACGGATCTACGCCTCGGGCCGCGAGCGCGGCACCGACGAGGGCAACCGGGCATACGCGACCAGCGGTGACGGCGGCGAGACCTGGGACGGGCCGATCCGCACCGTGCCGGCGCTGGCGACGACCGACGTGCAGGGCTCGCTGGCGCGCTTCAGCGACGGGCGCCTGCTGTTCTCCTCGCCGATGCACCCGGGCGCCAGGGAGGCGATGGGCATCCGGTCGTCCTACGACGAGGGCCGCCGCTTCGAGACGTGGGACGAGGGCAAGGTCTTCCACTGGGGTCCGTCGGCGTACTCGGACATGGTGCGGCTGGACGGCGACGAGGCGGCTCTGATGTACGAGGCCGGCGCGGTCACGCCGTACGAGCAGATCCGGTTCACCCGGTTCAACGAGGCGTACCTGGAGACGCCGAACGACACCCCGCCCGGCATCCCCGGCCCGCCCGCGCCGGGACCGACGACGCCGGACGTGTCGCCGGACCGCAACCCGGCCTACGTGCGCGGCGGCGCGCGGCCGGTCGCCGGGCGCTTCGGGAACGGGCTCGCCCTGGACCGCGTGGACGACCGGGTGGAGGTGCCGTTCGACGACTCCATCGACCTCGGCGCGAAGGACTTCACGCTGACCACCTGGATCCGCTACTCCGAGACGACCGGATCACACGCGATCCTCTGGTTCCACCGGGTGGACCGGGGCACCAACCCGCCCGGGCTCTGGCTGCGGGCCGAACCGGCCAGCAACCGCATCAGGGCGGTCATGTCCGTCGACCGGTTCGACGTGACGGTGCAGTCGCCGGGCGCGTACAACGACGGCCAGTGGCACTTCGTGGCGCTGCAGCGGGCGGGCGGCGAGCTGCGGCTCTCGGTGGACGGCGTGCGGGTGTCGTCGGCGCCGGTGCCCGGCGGGTCGCTGACCCTCGGCAAGGAGTTCGGGCTCGACGGGATCCACATCGGGCAGCGGCTGGACGGCGTGGACCGCTTCCGCGGCACCCTCGACGAGGTACGCGTCTACCGGCGCGCCCTGTCCGGCACTGAGCTGGACCTGATCAGGCAGCGCAACCTCCCGATCGGCGGCCGGCTGGGCCTGCGGCTGCCGTTCGACACCGTCAATTGAGGAACGGCGTCGGCTGACGGACGGCCTCAGCCGAGCGACGACATCGGCTGAGGTGTCGGGCTGACGGTGTCGGGCTGACGGCGTCGGGCTGACGGCGTCGAACGGCAGCTGAGCGACACGAAGGCGGCGGGGCTCGCGGAACTCGCGGGCGCCGCCGCCTTCGCTGTCGCGAGCCGCCATCCTCATCGCCGCGGGCGCCTCTCACACGGCAGCCGGCAGCCGGCAGCCGGTGCCGGGCGGGGCGGGGCGGGGCGGACATCCCATGTCCTTCGAGCGGCGAACGGGCGGCGTTCCCCCGATGGCCCGTCCGTGTAGTCGGCGTAAACTCTTCCGCACCGCCTGGCCTTCCGGGACCTAGAGGTGGGATGTTCGACACAAGGTCTTGGACGAGCCTGGAGGCAGCATGCCCACGCGTGACGGCGCGTCGCTTCAGGAGCGCATCGTCGCCCTGATCCACGAACGCGGGCTCGCTCCCGGGTCTCCGATGCCCACCGAAGTGCAGCTGATGGACCTGCTCGGAGCGAGCCGCAACAGCGTCCGGGAGGCGGTGCGGGCACTGCGCGCGCTGGGCATCGTCGAGATCCGCCACGGACATGGGACGTTCGTCGGGCACGCGTCACTCGACGTGCTCACGCCGTCGCTCGCCTTCCAGGTGCGTTCCGGCCCGGGAGGCGGGATCCAGGCGCTGCGCGACCTGGTCGAGGTCCGCGAGCTGCTGGAGACCGGGCTGATCGGCCAGGTGGCCAAGAGCGCCAGCGTCACCCGGCTCGCCGCGCTCGACGCCCTGGTCAACGGCATGGACCGGGACCCGGGGGCCGATCGGGCGTTCCACGCGCTGCTGTACGAGTCGAGCGGCAACGAGCTGGTGCTGCAGCTGATCGGCCTGTTCTGGGACGTCTACCACGAGGTCGAGCCGACCCTGGACCCGCCGGAGGAGCGGACCGCGGAGATCATCGCCAACCACCGCCGGATCGTGGCGGCCCTGCGCGCCCGGGACGCCGAAGCCGCCAGGGAGGCGATGCGGCTGCACTTCCGCGACGTCAAGGCCCGCATCGCACGCGCGAAGACGGGGGCCGAGCAACCGGCGGACAGCCCTTGCCGCTGAGATGCCTGACCCACCGCCTTGGTCTGACCGACAGAGGCGAGCTCGCTCTGCGGGACGTCCTCTGCCGCAAGGTGCCGGGGGAACGGTCGCAGGTGCCCGGCTGACGAAGGCCGGCAAGCGGAAATATCCGAAAATCACACGAAAGTTGCGGGTCCCAGCGCCGTCGCGCGAAAGTCCCGGCAACCATGGTCCATGCGACCCTAACCGGCCGCTCTTCTCCAGGCCCAGGCTGATCGTGAGCGGTGTGGTCACTCAAGCCCACGCCGCCGGGAGGTCAGCCATGTCACCTTCGATCGTCCGGGAGCCGGAGCCAAGGCGCCGTGACCTCCCGCGGAGTGCCGTGGCGCGAAAGGTCCTGCTCGTCTGCGGCATCTTGGCTCCGCTGCTGTACGCCGTCACGACCGTGCTGGCGGCCGTACGGTGGGAGGACTACAGCGCCACCTCGCAAACGATCAGCGAGCTGTTCGCCATCGGCGCACCGTCCAGGCCGCTCGTCGTTCCTCTTCTGCTCGCGCACGACGTGCTCCTGATCGCCTTCGCGCTCGGTGTCCGGGAATCGGCCCGTCACACGCGCGCTCTGCGCGTCACGGCCGGACTGCTGATCGCGATCGGGGGCGTCGGCCTGGTGGGGCCGTTCGTCCCGATCCACCTGCGTGGGGTCGAGCCGACGCTGACCGACGCCATGCACGCCGTACTCACCGCTGTGCTCGTGCTTCTTATCCTGCCGGCCATCGGGTTCGCCGCCGCGGCGTTCGGAAAGGCGTTTCGCGGCTACTCGCTCGTGACGCTGGTGGCGCTCATCGTGTTCGGCGCTCTGTCCGGCATGCAGGGCCCTCGGCTCGCCGCGAACGAGCCGACACCCTGGCTGGGCGTGTTCGAGCGCGTCAACGTCGGCGGATACCTGGTGTGGCTGGTGGTGCTGGCTGTCGTCCTCCTGCGGGCCCGCGTCGATCGGCGGGCGCCGACGGAGCGGATCACCGCTGCGGCGTAGGGGCGAATCCAGTGTGCTGCGGAAAGTGCTCCTTTCCGCTGGTAGTGGCAGCAGGCCACCGGCGTCGGCTATCGGCACGTGCTGTGACGCGTAAGTCCGAGCGGGCGTGTACGCCATCCGGCCAGGCGGGCGACACGCCGAGCCAGGTACTGTCTGTGCCTGCATCCGCCCTGGTCCCCGGCCTGACACTGTCATCATGACGACAAACACCCAGCTCACGCCCATCGGCCTGCTCACCGCCAAGGTGGTGTTCATCACCGGCGCCAGCCGCGGCATCGGGGCCGCCGCGGCACGGCTGTTCGCCGCCGAGGGCGCCTCGGTCGTGCTCGCCGCCCGTAGCGAGGACGCCCTTCGCGGGATCGTCGACGACATCCGCGCGAAGGGTGGCGTCGCCGACGCCGTCCGGCTCGACCTGGCCGACCGTGACAGCATCCGCGCGGCGGTCGCGCGCGTGGAGGAGCTGCACGGACGCCTCGACGGCGCGTTCAACAACGCCGCCGCGATCCAGCAGCCAGGACCGCTGGACACGACGAGCGAGGAGGACATCGACGAGCAGTTCGCGATCAACTTCCGCGCCCACTGGATCGCCATGACCGCCGAGGCCGCTCTCATGCGGCGCAGCGGTGGCGGGGCGATCGTGAACACCTCCAGCATCGGCAGCCGCCGCGCGAACCCGGCCCTGCCCGCGTACGGGGCGATGAAGCGCGCGCTCAACAGCATCACCGAGACCGCCGCCGTGACCTGGGCCGGTGACGGCATCCGGGTCAACGGCATCACTCCCGGCGGCACCGCCACGGAGATGATCGACGAGTGGGAGTCGGCGACTCCCGGCATCATCGAGCGGGTGACGTCCGCGACCCCGCTCGGGCGGATGGCCGAGCCCCGCGAGGTCGCGGAGGCGGCCGCGTGGCTGCTCAGCGACCGCGCCTCGATGGTGACCGGCGCCATCCTCCCGGTGGACGGCGGCGCCGGCGCCTGAGAACAGTCGGCTCGCCGGGGAAGGCCGGCGTTCGGAAGCCGATGCACGGAAGGCCGGCGTTCGGGGGCGGTGCACGGAAGGCCGGCGTTCGGCGGCTGTGCGTGGAAGGCCGGCGTTCGGGGCCGGTGGGCGGGTCGTACGGGATAGCCTTGGGCGTGATCGTTTCGAGGTGGCGGGGGTACCGGTGACGGGCTCCCGGGTGGCGGGCGTGGACGGCCAGGGACGTATCGGCGAACATCAGGTCGAACGGCTCCTCGGCGAGGGCGGGCAGGGCGCGGTCTATCTGGCCAGGACGCCCGCCGGCGGGCACGTGGCGATCAAGGTCCTGCACGAGCGGCTCGCCGGCGATCCGGAGGTCAGGCGCCGGTTCCTGCGCGAGGCGGAGGTCGCCGCCAGCGTCGCGCCGTTCTGCACGGCGCGGGTGATCGGCACCGGGATGCTGGGCGAGCGGCCGTACATCGTCAGCGAGTACGTCCAGGGCCCGTCACTCGACGAGCTGGTCAAGCGGGACGGGCCGCGCATCGGCGGCGGGCTGGACCGGCTGGCGATCAGTACGCTGACCGCCCTCGCCTCGATCCATCGCGCCGGGATCGTGCACCGCGACTTCAAGCCGGCCAACGTGATCCTCGGTCCCGAGGGCCCTGTCGTGATCGACTTCGGCATCGCCAGGACCCTCGACACCATGACCACGACCAACCACGTGGCCGGCACGCCCGCGTACATGGCGCCCGAGCAGCTCGGCGACCAGCGGCTCACGCTCGCCTCCGACATGTTCTCCTGGGCCGCCACGATGGTGTTCGCGGCGACCGGGCGCAGGGCCTTCACCGGCTCGAACGTGCCCGCGGTCATGCACGCCGTCCTGCACGGCCCGCCCGAACTGTCCGGAGTGCCCGAACCGCTGCGCGCGATGGTGGCCGCCTGCCTGGCCAAGAACCCGGCCGACCGTCCCGCCGCCGCACACCTGCTCCAGGACCTCACCTCCGGCGACGCACGCACGGCCGCCGCGTCTCCGGGCGGCGCGCACCTCGGCGCCGCGTCCCCTGGCGCGGCATCCCCTGCTGCCGTGGGCGAGCACACTCTCGTCGAAGGGATGCGGCCCCCGGCCTCGTCCGCCGTGCCCACCGCGCCCGCGGGCTCGGACGGGGCGAAGGCTCGGCGCGCACGTCCACGCCGGTGGCCGCTCGGGGCCGGGGCCGTGGTGATCGCGCTGGCCGTGACCGCGGGCGTGCTGCTCGTGCCCTCCTGGACGGCCGCCAACCAGAGCGGCGGAAAGAAGGTCACGACCACCCCGCTGGTGATCGGCGGCAAGACGTACCCGAAGGTAGACGTCGCCGACGGCTTCGACAGCACCCAGACCGGCTACGACCACTACCAGCCCTTCGGCGACGAGGCGCTGCCGGTGATCAAGGCCGAGGGCGGCAAGCTCACCGCCACGGCCCAGGGCCCGTTCTTCGGCTGGTTCGCCCTGCCCGGCACGCTGTCCTCCGCCGACGCGGTCAGCCTGATCACCCTGGGCGCGATGGCGGGCACCGGCGAGCCTGAGGACAGCGTCTTCGTCGGCCGGGTCAAGGACGCCGGCACGTACATCGGCGCCTGGTACAACCACACCCGCAAGGAGAGCGGCATCGACGTGCGCGTCGGCGGCGAGTTCCGGCACGAGCACAACCGGGCCGACCTCACGCTCGCGCCCGGCGACCGCCTGGCCCTGGTGCTGTCGGGCGACGGCACGATCACCTCGTACGCCGAGACCGGCGGCACCTGGCGCCTGGTGACGACCCTCGACGTCGACCTGCGGAGCACGGCGGAGGAGCGGGCGCGCTGGCGGCACGGGTTCGCCCTGCGCGGCACGACCGGCACGATCGCCCTGGACGCCGCCGGGGGCCGCACCGCCACCGGCTGAGCCGATGGCGTTTTCCGTCCGCGGGTGAGCCGGGAGGCACCGGCCCCGGACGAGCACGCGGCCGCCCCGCACACGACGAGCAAGCCCAGCGTCATGGTCTTCGCGGCATATGCCCAGGTGCAGGAGGGTAAGGAGACCTCAGACTTCCGGTCGGGCACCGCCGCCGCGCCATGCACGGCAGGCCGTCCGCCCGCTTCCCCCGAAGGCCAGTCGTCGTCGTGCCAGAGGGGACCCGTTCGGATGACCGTACAGAAGCAGCGTGCGGACGCGCCGCCGCCCAGCCCGCCGGCACAGCCGGAGCGCGCGGGCCGGCTGATCGTCAGCTGGCTGACGTCGACCGACCACAAGGTGATCGGCTACCTGTACCTGATCACGTCCTACTCGTTCTTCACCCTGGCCGGGCTGATGGCGCTGGTGATCCGCAGCGAGCTGGCCCACCCCGGCCTGGCGCTGGTGAGCAACGAGCAGTACAACCAGTTGTTCACCATGCACGGCACGATCATGATGCTGCTGTTCGCCACCCCGCTGTTCGCCGGGTTCGCCAACGTGGTCATGCCGCTGCAGATCGGCTCGCCGGACGTGGCCTTCCCCCGGCTCAACGCGGTCAGCTACTGGTTGTTCCTGTTCGGCGGGCTGATGGTGATCGCCGGGTTCGCCGGCTCCGCCGGGGCGGCCAGCTTCGGCTGGACCGGCTACACGCCGCTGTCGCACGCGACCTTCTCGCCCGGCATGGGAGGGGACCTGTGGATCATGGGGCTGGCGCTGGCGGGCCTGGGCACGATCCTCGGCTCGGTCAACTTCGTCACCACGATCATCTGTATGCGGGCACCCGGCATGACCATGTTCCGCATGTCGATCTTCACCTGGAACGTGCTGCTGACCAGCGTCATCGTGCTGATGGCCTTCCCGGTGCTGGCGGCGGCGCTGCTGGCGCTGGAGGCCGACCGCAAGCTCGGCACGCAGGTCTACGACCCGGTGAACGGCGGGGTGATGCTGTGGCAGCACCTGTTCTGGTTCTTCGGCCATCCCGAGGTCTACATCATCGCGCTGCCCTTCTTCGGGATCATCACCGAGGTCATCCCGGTCTTCAGCCGTAAACCGGTCTTCGGCTACATCGGCCTGGTCGGCGCCACCATCGCCATCGCCGGGCTGTCGATGACGGTGTGGGCGCACCACATGTTCGCCACCGGGCAGGTGCTGCTGCCGTTCTTCTCCTTCTTCACCTTCCTCATCGCGGTGCCGACCGGGGTGAAGTTCTTCAACTGGATCGGCACGATGTGGCGGGGGCATCTGACGTTCCAGACGCCGATGATGTTCGCGGTCGGGTTTCTGGTCACCTTCCTGCTCGGCGGGCTCACCGGCGTCATCCTCGGCTCGCCGCCGCTGGACTTCCATCTGCACGACTCGTACTTCGTCGTCGCGCACTTCCATTACGTGGTCTTCGGCACGGTGGTGTTCGCGATGTTCTCCGGGTTCTATTTCTGGTGGCCGAAGATGACCGGCAAGATGCTGAACGACACCATCGGCCAGTGGCATTTCTGGCTGCTGTTCATCGGCTTCCACACGACGTTCCTGATCCAGCACTGGATCGGCGCGCTCGGCATGCCGCGCCGCTACGCCGACTACAGCCCCGCCGACGGTTTCACCACGCTCAACCAGATCTCGTCCGTCGGGGCGTTCATTCTGGGCGCCTCGACGCTGCCGTTCCTCTACAACGTCTGGTACACGTGGCGCCACGGGAAGAAGGTCACCATCGACGACCCGTGGGGTTTCGGCAACTCCCTCGAATGGGCCACCTCGTGCCCGCCGCCCCGGCACAACTTCACCAGCATGCCGCGCATCCGTTCAGAACGGCCCGCTTTCGACATCCATTACCCGCACAGCAGGGCCGCCGAGCTGGAGTGAGCGTGCTCGCCCGTCGCCGATCAATGTGGTGGAATGGCGCTCGGAACGACATCTCGTACGGCACGGTGCGGCGATGGAGCCGGCCGGAAAGGCGGCGTCCATGTCCAGCGCGCAGTTGTACGACACCATCGGGGCCGGCTACACCGTGACCCGGCGCACCGAACCGCGCATCGCGGCGCAGATCTGGGCCGCGTTCGGCGACGCCAGGACGGTGCTGAACGTGGGGGCGGGCACCGGATCGTACGAGCCGTCCGACCGTTACGTCCTCGCGGTCGAGCCGTCGGCGCTCATGCGCTCGCAGCGCCGCCCCGACGCGGCGCCCTGCCTGGACGGGTCCGCCGAGCGGCTGCCGTTCGACGACGGCGCCTTCGACGCCGCGATGTCCGTCGCCTCCATCCACCACTGGCCCGACCCGATCGCGGGCCTGCGCGAGCTGCGCCGGGTCGCCCGCCGGGTGGTGGTGTTCACGCACGACACCACCGAGGCCGGTTGGCTGCACCGGTTCTGGCTCACCCGCGACTACCTGCCCGAGGTGGGCAACCTGGTGTCCGGCCGGCCCTCGATCACCGAACTGGCCGACGCGATCGGCGCCCGGCTGGAGCCGGTCCCCATCCCGTGGGACTGCGCCGACGGCTTCTTCGAGGCCCACTGGCGCCGGCCGGAGGCGTACCTGGACGAGCGCGTCCGCCGCGGGACCTCGGTCTGGGCCAAGGTCGGCCCGGAGGCCGAGCAACGCGCGGTCCGCGCCCTCCGCGCCGACCTCGGCTCCGGCCGCTGGGCCGAACGCAACGCCGACCTCACCGACCTCACCGCCGCGGAACTCGGCCTCCGCCTCCTGATCGCCTGACTCCTGGCCGCGAGCAGGGCCAGAGCAGAGTCAGAGCAGGGCCAGAGCAGGGTCAGTCGAGCGGCGGGGGCTGTTCGTCGGTCGGGCAGGGGCCGGTCCACAGCGGGTCTCCGTGCTCGCCCGCGAGGTGTTCCTCGTACAGCGCCACCTTGCGCGAGACCAGGTCGAGGCAGCGGTGCAGCTCCTGGATCCGGTCGGTGATGTGGCCGCGGTGCCGGCGCAGGAGGGAGTGGCGGGCCCGCAGCGTCCGCGTGCCCCCTCGCGGACGAGCGCCGCGTGCCCGCTGCTCGTCCGGTCCGCGATCCAGGCGCTCACGGCGAGCCGGGGCAGGATCGTCCTGGTGGGCAGCGTCGCCGGTTTCATCCACACTCCCGGCGACCTGTACGGCGCGACGAAGCGGGCGGTGACCGGCCTGGCCGAGAACGTCCGCCGCGCGGTGACCTGCCACGGCGTGGGCGTGACGTTGATCGCGCCCGGCCGGGTGGACACCGCCGGCTTCTGGGACAACCTGGGCGGGCCCCGGAAGGGAGGCCGCTGACCCCCGAGGAGGTCGCCGAGTCCATCGCCTGGGTGCTCCGCCGGCCGGCGTGGACGTCAACACGGTGGTCGTCCGCCCGCTCGGCCAGCCGGTCTGAGTGGCGGTCTGAGTGGCGGCCGGCCTGACCGCGCCGGCGTGCCTGACCCGCGCCGGCCGGTCTGACCCGCGCGCCCGTCCCAGCGCCGGTACGGGCCGCCTGGGTCAGCCGGTCGTGGCGATCCCGTCGAGGAGCGCCAGCTCGTCCTCGCTCAGCCGGAGAGCGCCCGCCGCGACGTTCTCCTCCAGGTGGGTGAGGTCACTGGTGCCGGGAATGGCCAGGACGTGGTCGCCCCGGTGCAGGGTCCAGGCGAGCCGGACCTGCGCCGGGGTCACGCCGTGGGCCTCGGCGACCTTGGCGACCTCGGTCTCGCCGGTCGTGTCGCGGCCACCGTGCGCGGCGGCGCCGGGAAGGCCGCCGGAGATGCCGGGCGCGACGGCGAAGAAGGGCACGAAGGCGATGCCGTGCCGGGCGCACATCTCGACCAGGGCGTCGTCCTGCCGTTCCGTCAGGCCGTACCGGTTCTGCACGCACACCACCGGCGCGATCTCCATCGCCTCGGCCAGTTGCTCCGCTCCGATGTTGGAGATGCCGAGATGCCGGATCAATCCAGCTTCGCGCAGTTCGGCGAGCGCGCCGAAGTGCTCGGAAACGGAGCCGGGCTCCCGGTCCAGCCCCGCGCCCCAGCGCAGGTTGACGACGTCGAGGTGGTCGAGCCCCAGCTGGCGGATGTTCTCCTCGACCTGGGAGCGCAACTGGTCCGGCCGCGCGTACTCGAACGCGCCGTCGCGGGCCCGGCCGGCGCCCACTTTCGTGGTGATGACCAGCTCGTCGGGGTACGGCTGCAGCGCCGTGCTGATCAGCTCGTTGACCGAGCGGGTGGGCAGGAAGTAGAAGGCCGCGGTGTCGATGTGGTTGACGCCCAGCTCGATGGCGCGGCGCAGCAGAGCGACGGCGCCGGCGCGGTCCCTGGGCCGCTCGTCCCACGGCATGCCGGCCAGGCGCATGGCGCCGTACCCGATCCGGTTGACGGTGCGGTCGCCGAGGCGCCAGGTGCCCGCGGCGGCGGCCGGCGCGCTGTTCACGTTGGTGTCGTTCGTCATGGCTCCAGCCTGCGCGTGGCGTTCGCCGCACGTACGGGAATGGCAACAACCTGCCGGGCCGTTCACGGTGAGAAGGGCTGAGGCAGAATCGGTGGTGTGCTGACGATTGACGGGCTCACGCGCGTGAACGAGACGGTCACGATCGTGCACGGCGAAGAGGAGCTGTTCCGGCGGGCGGGACATCTGTTCGCGACCGCCACCGACTTCGCGTGCGCGGCCGACGGCCTCGCGGGCTGGATGACCGACCACACGGCCGACACGGTCGCCGCGGCGACGACGAGCCGCCTGGGCAGCATGCGCGTCCGCAAGCTCTACCGGCCCGAACTACTGCTCAACTCGGCGTCCGCGCGCGAGCTCGCGCGGCGCCGCGACGAGTTCGGCGCGCAGATCCGCATCACCACCGAGAGGATCAACGAGACGATCGTGCTCGACCGCCGGGTCGTGATCCTGGCGGGCGACCTCAAGGCCGGACGGCGCGGCTACAGCGTGATCGCGCAGCCGGAGATCGTCCAGGGGGTGATGTCGCTGTTCGAGACGGCCTGGCGGTCGGCGACCGACCTCGCGGTCTACGACGCCCGGGTGGCCGAGATCCGCGAGCTCGCGCCCTCGGTGCTCGACCTGCTCAGCCAGGGGATCAAGGACGAGACCGCCGCCCGCACGCTCGGCCTGGGGGTGCGGACCTACCGGCGCCGGGTGGCCGAGCTGATGACCGCGCTCGGCGCCGAGTCACGCTTTCAGGCCGGCGTACGGGCCCGCGAGCTCGGCCTGGTGTAGCCCGGCATACCGGCGGCATACCGGCTCCTTCTAGGCTGACGCGCGCTCGTTCACGATCATGCCGAAGGAAGTCTCGTGCCCCGTCTCGCGTTCTCAGGGCTCATCGCCGTGCTGCTGTCCCTACTCCCCGGTGTGGCTCGGGCCGAGACCCCTGCCGTGGTCGGGACCGCGGGAAACCTCATCCGCGAGGCGCAACCGCGGGCCGACGGGATCAGGCACGTCGACTCCAAGGCGATGATCGCGGGGTTGAAGGCGCTCAACGCCAACACGTACGTCTACCCGATGGCCGGCGACAACGTGCACTGGGACGACCTGCGCCGCGAGTTCCTGCCGGGGGGGGGGGGGGGGGGGGGGGGGGGGTGGGGGGGGGGGGGGGGG
>NZ_BAAAMU010000096.1:0-17531 GCF_039529435.1 Nonomuraea maheshkhaliensis | reverse complement strand
ACGCCCTGCGCCGGGAGTCCCTGCGGGCGGCGCCCGCCGCCGGGATCGACGTCTGGGTGCTGGTGTACTCGCCGAGCCAGGCGGTCTGCTGCGTCTCCCGGCCGTACAAGCACGACTACGTGACCTGGGCCCGCGAGATCGCCACCGCCTCCAAGAGCCATCCGAACCTGACCGGCTGGACCGTGGACGACTACGGCTACGATCTCAGGACGTTCACGCCGGCGTACGTCAAGCAGATGACCGCGGCCGCCAAGGCGATCAACCGGTCGCTGAAGTTCGTCCCCACCGTCTACTACGGCCAGTTCACCGACGCGTTCATCGCCGAGCAGATCCCGCTGCTGGACGGGGTCGTCTTCCCCTTCCGGGACGAGCCGCATCGGGACACCTCGTGGACGTGGAGCCTGTCGTACCAGGTCAAGCAGCTCGCGAAGCGGCTTCCCGGCACGGACGTCTATCTGATGCCGTACGCCCACCCGCTGAGCCATGCTGCCCAGAAGCCGACGGTCGCCTATGTCGAGGCCGTCACCAGGAAGTCCCTGGAACACGTCCGCGCCGGGGAACTCGCCGGGGTCGTGCAGTACAAGCTTCCCTTCCTCGCCGCCGACGCCGGCTGGACGCGTCCCGCGACCGACAACCTGGCCCGCACCGGCGACGGGCGGCTGAGCTTCGTCGTCCAGACGAAGACCGCCACCGAGGCGGGCATGTCGTGCGGCGCGAGCCGGCAGGTCAAGCTGACGTCCGGCGCGGCCAAGCGGAGCGTGAGCTTCTGGCACCGGGACGGCCGGGACACCGGGCACCCCGCCGGGTACCACGTCAAGCAGCTGCTGCTCAACGGCCGGGTGATGTGGCAGCGGGACGTCACCGCCGACGGCACCGCCTGGCAGCAGGTCACGGTCGACCTGACGGCCGCACTCGCCGGGGCGACGAGCGCGACGGTGGAGTGGCGGCTGTACGAGCGCAAGGGCGTGAGCGACTACTTCGTCGACGCCGGTGTGGACGACATCGTGGCCACGGGCCTGCAGCTGAGCGATCCCGGCGTGGAGAACGCCGCCGCCTGGACCGCGGGCCTGGTCAGGAAGGGCGGTCCGGTCTACTGTTCCGCCCAGGTGTACCACCGGGACTACGGCGCCGAGCTCGGCGCGCGGCTCGCCGGGCTGTACGCCGCCGCGTAGCCGTACGGGATCCCCGCCCGCATCGGGACGCGAGCGGCTTGCGTCTCAAGTGGCTTGAGGTACCACAGTGGCTTCCATGAGCGATCATGAGCTTTACCCCATCGGCGACGCCGCCCGCCGCAGCGGACTGAGCGTGAGCGCCGTCCGGTTCTACGCCGACGCCGGCCTCATCGAGCCCACCGGGCTGAACGACGCCGGCCACCGGATGTACGACATCCACGCCATCGCCCGGCTGGAGCTCGTCCGCACGCTGCGTGAGCTGGACACCGACCTGGCCGAGATCCGCCGCCTGCTCGACGGCGGCACGACGCTGCACGATCTGCTCACGACGCACCTGGGGATCGTCGAGCGCCAGGAGCGCACCCTGCGGGCCAGGCGGGCGGTGCTCAGGACGCTGATCAAGCAGGGCGGCACGACCGCTCAGGCCGATCTGATGCACAAGCTCGTCTCGATGACGGACGAGGAACGCGAGCAGACCATCGACGACTTCTGGAACGAGGTCGGCGCGAATCTCGACGTCCCCGACGGCTTCGTGGACCGGTTGCGGGCGATGCGCCCCGTCCTGCCGGCGGACCCGACGGCCGCCCAGCTCGAAGCCTGGATCGAGCTGGCCGACCTGGTGTCGGACCCGGCGTTCCGCGACGCGGTCCGCGACTACCTGCGCGACACGTACGCGGCGCCGGAGGCCAGGACCCTGGCGACCGAGCCGTTCCAGGAGTTCATGCACGGGAGCGGGGCCGCGCTCATGGAGGAGCTGCTCGCGGCACACCGTGCGGGCGAGTCGCCGCGCTCTCCCCGCGTGCGGCGGGCGGTCAGCCGCTTCATGGAGGCGGTCACCGCGCTGTCCGGTACGCCGCTCACGGCCGAGGTCCGCGACCGGATGGCCGACGGCTACCGGCAGATCCCCGACGTTCTCCACCGGATGGACGAGGAGGACGCCACCGCCGGCGGCTCCGCCTACGGCGACACCCACGGCCGCTATCTGGCCCTGGTGGCGGCGATCAACGGGTCCACCGGACCGGACCACGACCCCATCCCCTACGTCTGGATCGCCGACGCCATGCAAGCCATGCGGCTGGTGTAGACCCCATGGGGTCAGCCGGTGGGACGGGTCACCGGCTGTCTCAGGATCGTCCTTGGCTCGGGGTCGGTGAACGCGGTCAGGTAGATCTCGTGGTGCGGGCCGTTGCGCGCCAGGCCGTGCTCGGCCATGAACGCGTCCATCACGTCGAGCGACGCCTTCTCCTCGCTGTAGGGGCCCTCGTGCAGCAGTTCGACGCACTCGCCCTCGGTGAAGGTGACCACCTGGACGCGGTCCACGGCCGCGCCGGACGCGCGTGCCCGTTCACGCGCCGCCTCGGCCGCCCCCGGATCGGGCATGCCGGGCAGAGGCAGCAGCAGGTGCCAGCGCCACTGGTCGCGTGGCACCTCCAGCGGCGGCCGGGAGGTGTCCTCCACCCACCACCGGCCCTCCAGCGGGCCCTCGGAGCCGCCCATGGCGACGGCCACGGCGTGCAGGGCGCCGATGGCGGAGACGTGCTCGGCGCCGCCGGGCTCGCCCATGCCGGTCACGTTCAGGCAGGTGACGGGGCCGCAGTGGACCACGCGCGGGATCATCGTTCCTCCAGGGGAATCATCAGGTGGGTGATCAGCCGGTCGGGCGGGGTGGTGGCCGGGTCGGACACGTACACCTCGCGGATCGGGCCGCGGACCGGGCACAGCCGCTCGGCGCACCACGACAGCAGCGCGTGCGCGGTCAGCCCGACCTGGTCGTACGGGCCGACGTGGGTGGCGCGGGCGAACCGGCCGCCCGGCAGCACGTCGAGCTCGGCCCCCGCCACCGGCTCCTCGGTGACCAGCGCGAGGGTGACGGTGACGGGCTCGCCGAAGTCGAGCGGGAACAGGCCGATGAGCTCGGGAACGGCCACGTTCGCGGCGGCCAGCACCTCGGCGGTGGCCGCCGAGGTGGCCCGGCCGATGTCGGACGGGTCCGCCGCCGTCGCGGTGACCACCGCCACCCGCCGCGCCGGCTCGGTGACCACCGTGACGGGAGCCGACGGCAGCCCCTCCGCCATCACCCGCTCCAGGGCGGCCAGCGTCGATCGGCGCCTGGCCAGCTCGGCCTCCAGCCGCTCGTGCACCCCTTCCAGCACGCCCGAGCTGCCCGACAGCACCTCCGCGATGACGGCGAGCGGGACGTCGAGCGAGCGCAGCAGCCCGATCGACAGCGCGTCGCGCGCCTGCTGGGGCCGGTAGTAGCGGTAGCCGGTGTGCTCGTCCACGTACGCGGGCACCAGCAGCCCGAGCTCGGCGTAGTGCCGCAACTGTTTGACGCTCAGCCGGCCGAGCCTGGCGAACTGCCCGATCGGCAGCAGGTCCTCGTCCATGCCCCAAGCATGGCGTCTCCCCACGTGGGAGAGTCCACCCGTCCCGTCTCAGTCGTCCAGGGTTGTGTCGGGGTGGCGTTCGAGCGCGTCAGGCCCGGCAGCTGATCTCCATGCCGTCCTCCACGGGGAACTCGACGGTGACGTATCCGTTCGCCGGGTCGCGGACGTAGTCGAGATAGCCGGCCATGCTCGCGAAGCTGCTGTCGTCGGCGGCGACGAGGGCGCCGGGTGCGAGGCGGTCTTCGAGCAGCCGCAGCACCGGCAGGCACAGGTCCTTCCAGCCGTCGAGCAGCAGCAAGCCGATGGGGCCTGGAACGCCGGCCAGAGTTTCGAGCGCGTCGCCCTCCAGGACCGTCACGTGCCCGGCCACGCCGGCCTGCTCCAGGTTCTGCCGCGCGGCCTCGACCTTGACCTGGCTGAGCTCTGTCGTCCACACGTGGCCTGCGCCGTTGTCGGCGACCGCGGCGGCCAGGTGGATGGTGGAGATGCCGTACGAGGTGCCGAACTCGACGATCGTCTCCGGGCGGCCGTGGCGTGCGAGCGCGTAGAGCAGCCGGCCGGCCGACCTGGAGATCGGCATGTACTCTCCCGCCAGCGCGTCGGCGCGCTGGCGGGCCGACGCCTCGGCGATGGGGATGTCCAGCGGCCACGGCGCGGGATCGGCCTCCTCCCGGTCGGCGGCGGCGAAGAGCCGGTCGAGCACGGCGGCGGTCCGCGGTGTCGTGAGTGCGTTCATGCCCGCTACCGTAGACGCACCGTTGCGTCTAGGCAAGATGGTAGGCTCAGGCGATCGACGGAAGGGAACCGATGGGTGCCGACGCCGGCGGCAGCACGAACAGAAGCCGCGCCACCACCGCCAAGCACCGCGGCAACCGGCACGGCCGCAGCGAAGAGGCCCGCCAGAGCGTGCTGGAAGCGGCCGACGGCCTGCTCGTGGAGGTCGGATACACCCGGCTGACCATCGAGGGGATCGCCGAGCGCGCGGGCGTGGCCAAGCAGACGATCTACCGCTGGTGGCCGTCGAAGAACGACATCCTCATGGACGCCTTCGTCCAGGACGCCGCCGAAGCCCTAGTCCCGTCCGACACCGCGGACCTGCGGCGGGACCTGCGCACCCACGCCCGCAAGGTCGCCCACTTCCTGACTGCGTCCGACGCCGGCGCGGTCTTCCGGGCGCTCACCGCGCAGGCCCAGCACGACCCCGCGCTCGCCGCCCGGCTGCGCTTCGAGCACCTCGGGAAGCAGCGCGGGTACGACCGGCTCCCGTTCGAACGGGCGATCGCCCGGGGCGCGCTCGATCCCGGGGCCGACATCGATCTCGCCGTCGATCAGATCATGGGGCCGGTCTACTACCGCGTCCTGGTCACGAGGCAGGACGTGCCGGAGGAGTTCACCGACACGCTGGTCGACGCCGTGCTCGACCGGCTCGGCGGCGCCTGAGCCCTGCGCGGCTACTTCGGCGGGGCGGGCGCGGCCTGGAGGTAGGCCAGGACCGCCATGACGCGCCGGTTGTGGTCGTCGGACGGAGGCAGGCCGAGCTTGGCGAAGATGTTGTTCGTGTGCTTGCCGATCGCCTTGTCGGTGACCTGGAAGCGGGCCGCGATGGGCCAGGTTGGACATGCCCTCGGCCGTGAGCGTGAGATGGCCGGCTCCCGCCACCGACCCGCCCGGGCCGCTGCCCGCCGGGAAACCGCCACCGTACCTGGGCGTCGGCTCCTGGACGGACTTCGGCCAGCCGGCGGACATCGTACGGCGGGTGCCCGGCTCGGCCGCGATCCCGTACCTCTCGACCGGCCACGGCCTCTACAACTCCGGCATTCCCTGCATCATCGCCCACGTCAACCGCTACCTGATCAGCCTGCGCCTGCCCGCTCCCGGCGCCGTCTGCCGCCCGGCCACCCGACGACCGGAACCGAGGCGAATCCGCGATACCAGGATGAAGCCGCGATGAGGCCCCGGCGTGGTGACATGAGGACCGGCGGGGCCGGCGTGCTGCGGAAGTCAGCCGGCCCCGGCCGAAGCCACGGCGGTGGCGACGAGCCACCCGGCGTCCGACGGGAAGGCGGACAGGATGCGATCACCACGCAAGCTGCCGGCACTGGCCACGGCGGCGATCACCGTGATGTCGATGGGCGCTCCCGCGGCGGCTCAGCTTGAGCCCATCAGCTACATCTACAACAAGCCCGGCAACCAGATCGGGATCGGGGTGTACCAGAACCGCGGGCAACGGCCATGGACGGACATCCTCCCAGCCGGCGGGCGCACGGACTCCCATCTCGGCTGGCAGAAGGCGGGCGGTTTCTACATCGGCCCCGGTTACTGCGCCGATCCGTACTACTACTCCGAAGGGCAGTGGATGCCGTACGGCGTGACCGTGCGTGGCCCCGACTACTTCGACATCTACGATTTCGTCGGCGGAGAGCGGACCTCACGGAACGAGATCAGGAGCCTGCGGCGCGGCTGCTGAGTCACCCCAGCCCCGCGTCGTGCACGATGAGGGCCAGCTGAACGCGGTTGTCCAGGCCCGCCTTGGTGAGAATGCGGGAGATGTAGCCCTTCACGGTGCCCACGCTCATGTGCAGGTCACCCGCGATCACCGCGTTCGGCTTCCCCTGGCCGACGGCCAGCGCCACCTCGCGCTCCCGCTCGCTCAGCCGCTCCAGCACCTTGCGGGCGTCGCCACGCCGCCGGTCCTCCTCCTCGGGCATGAGGTGGGCGATCAGCCTGCGCGTGACGCTCGGCGACAGGATCGGCTCGCCCGCCACGACCTTCCGTACGGCGTCCACGATGCCCTCCGGCGGGGTGTCCTTGAGCAGGAACCCGCTCGCCCCCGACCGGAGTGCCTTGAACACCAGCTCGTCGGCGTCGAACGTGGTGAGCACCACCACCTCGGGCGCCCCCGCCCGCGCCCGCAGCCGCCGGGTCGCCTCGATGCCGTCGAGGCCGTTCATCCGGATGTCCATGAGCACCACGTCCGGCTTGTGCTCGGCCACGGCGCCCTCCACCTCACCGCCGTCGGCCACCGCGCCGACGACGTGCAGGTCGGGGGCGCCTTTGAGCATCAGCGTCAGACCGGCGCGCACGAGGGCGTCGTCGTCGACGATCAGCACCCGGATCGGCGCCCTCGGATCGGCTCCCACCCGGATCATGCTAACCCTCACCACATCCCGGCCCCAGCCGCCCTCTCACCACGGCCAGACCTTCATCGCGGCCACGGCAGCCGGGCCGCCAGCCGGAATTCGCCATCCGCCGTCTCGCCGCACTCCAGCCGACCACCCGCCAGCGTCGCCCGCTCGGCCAACCCGACCAGCCCCGTCCCGCTCCCACTCCCCGCCAGCCCGGCCGACCCCGCCCCCGTCGGCTCCGTCTTCACCGATCCCGACCCGGCACCACCGTCCGCCGACGCGCCCGACCCCACCGGCTCCGTCCCCACCGCTTCCCGCCCGCCTCCCGCGACGACGGCCGGTCCGCTGGGCAGCGGGTTGCGTACCTCGACCACCAGCTCCTCCGCTCCCGCATCAGCCACGACCACCGTCACGGGCCGACCGGGCGCGTGCTTGCGCGCGTTCGTGAGTCCTTCCTGCACGATCCGGTACGCGGCCCGCCCCACGACGTCCGGCGCCTCGGACAGGCGTACCCCATGATGATGCAGCTCGACCCGCATCCCGGCCCGCCGCGACTCCTCCACCAGCGCCCCGAGATCCATCCCCTGGTCCATCGGCGCCCCGCTGTCCGGCGAGGACCCCGGATCGCGCAGGACCGAGATGACGGCCCGCAACTCCTCCAGCGCCTGCCGCGCGCTCGACCGGATCACCCCGGCCGTCTCCGCGACCTCCCCCGCCGTCGCGTCCGCGTTGAACTCCAGCGCTCCCGCGTGCACCGCCAGCAGCGACAGCCGGTGGGCGAGCACGTCGTGCATCTCCCTGGCGATCCCGAGCCGTTCGGCACGGCGCGCCTCCTCGGCGCGCAGCCGCTGCTCGGCCTCGGCCCGGCGCGCCCGCTCCGCCAGCGACTGCACCAGTTCCCTGCGCGTACGCGCGAGCATCCCCCACGCGGTCACCGCCGTCCCGAACAGCACCCCGACCAGCGCCCACACCGGGTACGGCGCGAGCCCGGGCGGCCGCAACGCGAACCTGACCAGCGTCGCCACCACCCCCGCGGCCCCCACCGCGACAGCCACTCGCGGCCGCCGGTACAGGGCGGCGAGCAGCGCGGCGATCCCGGCCGCCACGGACGCGGACGCGTCGGCCACCGACACGCCGATCACCGCCAGCCCCACCGCCACAGGCCACCGCCGGCACCACCACACCCCCGCGCAGGCCACCACCCCACCCACCAGGTCGACCACCAGCTGCCGGCCCGGACCACCCGCCAGATCCCCCAGGACCACCGCCACCGCCCCGGCGAGCGCCGGCACGAACCCGGCCAGGCCCACGACCCACTCGGGCCGCGGCCGCACCCCGACGATCGGCCCTTCATCCGCGCTGGTCAGCAACACAACCGCCGATCGTAGCCCGCACCCCGAGTCCCGCGTAAGCAACCAAGGTCACCCATGGACCACCACCAAAGCCATCCAATGTATTCGGGCAGGCAACCGAAGGCTGCCCCGGTCCGGACGTCCGCCGGCAGAGACCAAGCCCCTGACACCCGGCACGCTGGCTCGATCGGCGCGCCCACCTCCCGCACAGGACGGACGCCCTCGGCGCTCACCACCCTGGACACACCACCGGCAGACCGAAGGCCGGCGACCGACGCGCCGCACTCGCCCACCGACCTGGCACCCGCGCAGACGTCACCGCCTGAAATTTCCTGAAAAACCATGCGCGGGATGTACAGAACGCCACCACCGCACCGACCAACCTCCGAACAGACCAAGAGAACCCGAACCAGGAGCAGGAACATGCGTAAGATCATTTACTGGGTGCACACCTCGATCGACGGCCACATCGACGGGGCGAACGGTGAGTTCGACTGGCCCGTAATGGGCGACGAGCTGTCGGCCTACTCCGAGACGTTGAGCGCCCGTTCCGACACCTTCCTGTACGGCCGCGGCGTCTGGGAGGGCATGGTGTCCTTCTGGCCGGAGGCCGAGTCGATGTCGGATCACCCACACGTGCTGACGTTCGCCCCGCTCTGGCGCAGTACGCCGAAGATCGTCTTCTCCCGGACGCTGAAGCGGGCCGACTGGGCCGAGCGCGTCATCGGCGACGACCTCGCCGAGCAGGTCGCCGAGCTGAAGCGGCAGGACGGCAAGGACCTGCTGCTGACCGGCGGCTCCGCCCTGGCCACCGCGCTCACCGGCCACGGCCTGATCGACGAGTACCACATCGCGGTGCACCCGCTCGTGCTGGGCGGCGGCCGGCCGCTGTTCTTCCCCCGTGACGAGCGTCTGGGCCTGCGGCTGGTGGAGTCGCGTACCTGCGACGGCCAGGTGGTGGTCATGCGGTACGACCGCGACGCAGGCCAATGAGCTCGGCCCAATAAGCTCGGCGGCATGGACTCCCCCATCCTCGTCCTCAACACGGGCTCCTCCTCCGTCAAGTACGAGCTCGTGGACCCAGTCGCCCGCGTCCGCTCGGCCAAGGGCCTGATCGAACGCATCGGCCAGGACCGGGGACGGCTCACGCACCGCCATGGGGACGACCCCCCGTACGTCCGCGACCGTCCCTTCCCCGGCCACGGCGAGGCGCTGGACGCGATGATGGAGGCGTTCGCGGCAGCAGGACCCGACTTGGCCCCGGTCGCGGTCGGGCATCGGGTGGTGCACGGCGGCGACCGCTTCACGAGCGCCGCGCTCATCGACGACGACGTCATCGCCGCCATCGAGGAGCTGTCACCACTCGCTCCCCTGCACAACCCGGTCAACCTGACCGGGATCCGGCTCGCCCGCAAGGTCTTCCCGGACGTGCCGCAGGTGGCCGTGTTCGACACGGCGTTCCATCTCACGCTGCCGCCCGAGGCGTACACATACGCGGTGCCGCGCGACTGGCGCGAACGGCTCGGCGTGCGCCGCTTCGGCTTCCACGGCACCTCGTACGCGTACGTCTCCCGCCGCGCCGCCGCCCTCCTCGGCCGCGACCTGGCCGGCCTCAACCTGATCGTGCTCCACCTCGGCAACGGCGCCAGCGCCACCGCCATCTCCGCCGGCCGCAGCGTCGACACCTCCATGGGCCTCACCCCACTGGAGGGGCTCGTCATGGGCACCCGCTCAGGCGACGTCGACCCCGCCCTGGGCGGCTACCTCGCCCGCGTGAACGGCATGGACGCGCAGGAGGTGGAACACGCGCTCACCCACGAGAGCGGCCTGCTCGCACTGGCCGGCTCCAGCGACATGCGCACGGTACGCGCCCGCGACGACGACGAATCCCGGCTCGCCCTCGACATCTACACCCGCCGCATCCGCAAGTACGTCGGCGCCTACTACGCCCTCCTCGGCCGGGTGGACGCGATCGTCTTCACCGGCGGCGTAGGCGAACACGACCCCGCCACCCGCGCCGCGGCCCTCTCGGGCCTCGACCGCCTCGGCATCACCGTGGACGCCACGCGCAACGAGCCGGAGCAGCCCGGCGAACGCACGGTGTCCCCATCCGGCGCCGAGGTGACGGTCCTGGTCATCCCCACCGACGAGGAACAGGAGATCGCCAACCAGACCCTGGCCCTGGTATCCGAGACGTGCTGATGAGGGTGCAGAAAGCGTCGCGCGGTGTGATGGCGCCTATATGGTGCGGGAGCTGTCAGGCCCGCGATCGCTGCAAAATCTTGTTGTAGAGGCTGAGGTCGAGATCAGCCCTTCTTCTGATGTTCTGAAGGATGTTCCTCGTCATTCTTTTCCGGTCATCGTTATGGGTGACCTGCTGCAGGCATGTGGCAAGAATGGTCACAAGATCATGGGTAGACATCTTATCCGAGTCCTCCTCAAGCTGTTTCATGACGAGGTCCCCATAGCGCTCACCGGCCATCTCCTTCCCCTCCGCACCGCGCGTACTGCACGCGGAAAAAGCTCGCAGATAAACCAACCGGCGACATCTGGAGTCCTCATACGGCGTCAAGAGCAGCTCGAGCAGTTCATAGACCGGAACGACCGACCCGATCTCGGACGATACGAAGTTGACGTCGATCGCCTTGTTGATGTTGCGAGCGTATGGAACCAGCGACAGAGATGAGAACGCAAAGAAGCAGAAGGTTTGCGCTGTAGGCCGCGTAGCCAACGGGCACAGTGGCGACCGCCGGCCGATAGGCGTCGTAGGCGAGGCTGGGCTTGACCCGCAGCGATTGAGCGAACAGCTCGTGGAAGTAGACGCGCAGGCTCGCCCGCCGGTCTGCTGAGATGCGATTCTCGATGCCATGCCGGAGAAAGCCGACGATGGAGGCCCGGCCGGTGAGGACGGGGAAGGACAACAGGGCATGTAGAAACGCGTTGTCGCTCGTCGGCCGGGCACGCTTCCCTGCTGCGGCCAGCTCCGCCGCCAGATCCTTGAGCTCTCGAGTCACCAGGCCGGGCGATAAGATATTCCCCGAACGTCGCGTGCAGAAACTCGTAGGCGTTCAGACGCTTGCTGTCCCGTAGGGCCTGTGCCCGGTGAATGAAGAAAAATCCACCTATGACGTTCTCGGCCGGCGTCAGCCTCCGACGGAAGCCATGAGAGTCCCGCTCGGCCGGCTGCGGGTCGAGCAGGCACTTCAGATCATCATCGACGTCTTCTTCGAGCACCCATCGGCGGCCGCGGTTGAACATCGCGAAAGCGGTTACCGAGAGCCGGCGAAGATTCCGCTCCAGCGCGACTTCGAAGCCTGCGATGAGCTGATTCAGCAGCTCGGCCTGCTGGGCCTCCGTGGACCAGGACAACTCCGCCGCGTTGTCGTCGTCGCCAGAACCGTCACCCTGACAGCCGTCGCGCCATATCCGGTGTCCGCCGAATCCGCTGATCAAGCACAACGTCCTTCGCGCGTAACGTCCGTGGTCCGGCGGAGCCGGCCACCACGAGGTCCAAAGCCACGAGGAACTGGTCGTGACCGGGGTCTTCTGCTAGACCCGGCCGCCGAGCGGGGGCCGCGCGGTCTGGGGATATGCACGACCGGCACAGACCCGTGTCAGGTGTCGCCCAGCGGTGCCGGGTCGTCGGTCACCTGGGCGGCCGTGACGGCGACCGTGGTGACGATGTCGGCCACCGTGGCCCCCCGTGACAGGTCGTTGACCGGCTTGCGCAGCCCCTGTAGCACCGGCCCCACGGCGACGGCCCCCGCGCTGCGTTGCACGCCCTTGTACAGGTTGTTGCCGGTGTTCAGGTCGGGCACCACGAAGACGGTCGCGCGGCCGGCGACCTGGCTGCCGGGCATCTTGGTCCTGGCCACGGCGGGGTCGACCGCAGCGTCGTACTGGATCGGGCCCTCCACCTGGAGGTCGGGGCGGAGTTCGCGGACCAGGTCGGTGGCGGCGCGGACCTTGTCGACGTCGGCGCCCGCGCCCGAGGCGCCCGTCGAGTACGAGAGCATGGCGATCCGGGGATCGACGCCGAACCGCGCGGCGGTGCCGGCCGAGGCGATCGCGATGCCGGCGAGCTGCTCGGCGGTCGGGTCGGGGTTGACCGCGCAGTCGCCGTAGACCAGCACCCGATCGGCCAGGCACATGAAGAACACGCTGGAGACCAGTCCCAGGCGCAGGATCTCGAACGCGGGCCTGATCGTGTGCGCGGTGGTGTGCGCCGCGCCCGACACCATGCCGTCGGCCATGCCGGTGTGCACCATCAGGGTGCCGAAGTAGGACACGTCAGTGACGGTGTCGCGAGCCAGCTCGACGGTCATCCCCCGGTGCGCCCTGATCGCGGCGTACTCGCGGGCGAAGCGCTCGCGCAGCTCCGTGTCGAACGGGCTGAGCACACGGGCCGCGTCCAGGTCGAGGCCGAGCTGGGCGGCCCGGGTACGGATGCGGGCCTCGTCACCGAGCAGGGTCAGCTCGGCCACACCGCGCCGCAGCAGGGTGTCGGCCGCGCGCAGGATCCGTGGCTCCTCGCCCTCGGGCAGCACGATGTGCCGACGGCGGGCCCGTGCCCGGTCCAGCAGCTCGTACTCGAACATGAGCGGCGTCACGACGTCGGTCTTGGCGATGTCGAGGCGGTCGAGCAGCAGCGTCCCGTCGACGTGCTCGGCGAAGAGCCGCAGCGCCGTGTCGATCTTGCCGCCGGCCTCGGGCGTGAACCGGCCCTCCACCGTCGACAGGCGGGTGGCGGTGTCGAAGGTGTCGTGGTCGGTCACGATCACCGGCAGCGGGATCACCATGCCGCGCAGCAGCCGGTCGACCGAGGCGGGCAGCTCGCTGCCGCCGGTCAGCAGCACCGCCGAGAGGGCGGGGAAGCCCGCGGTGGTGTGGGCCGCGATCAGCCCTGGCAGCAGCGCGGCGGCCCGGTCGGACGGGATGATCACGGCGGCGCCCTCGGAGAGACGGTCGAGGATGCTGGGCAGCGACATCGCGCCCACCATGAGGGCGCTGGCCTCCCGTCCGAGCCCGTCGCGTTCGCCGAGGAAGAACCGGCCGTCGCAGGCGTCGAGCAGGTCGGTCACCGTCGGCGCGCGCAGGGACGGGGTCTCCGGCAGGACGAACACCGGCGTCGGATGGTCGATCGGCAGCGGCCCCGGCGCGCCGGCCCGGGTGACCACGACCGCGAGCTCGCCGGCGTGGTGGTGCGCCAGCTCCCTGGACGACAGCTCGACCGCGGCGGCGACCTGCGCGGCCGTCCTGTTCCTGCCGCTCACCACGTTGACCACGGGGGTGCCCAGGTCGGCGGCCAGCCTGGCGTTGAAGCCGAACTCCGTCGGGGCCCCCACGTCGGTGTAGTCGGTGCCGACCACCACCACCGCGTCACACCGTCCGGCCAGGGCGCGGAAGCGGGCCACGATGTCGCCGGCGGCCCGTTCGACGTCGGCGTGCACGTCGTCGTAGGTGACGCCCGCGCACGCCTCGTAGGGCAGGGCGAGCTGGAATCTGCTCCGGACGGTGTTGATCAGGGCGTCCTCGCGGCCGGCCCGCACCACCGGCCGGAACACGCCCACCGTCTCCACCTGCCGGGACAGCAGTTCGACCAGTCCGAGGGCCACGGTCCCCTTGTTGCTCTCCGCCTCACCTGCGGCGACGTACACGGCACGCGTCATGCCCCTCATTCTCCGGGACCACGGCCGCGCTCTCGTCAGCGGGCGACGGCGGAAGACACTCTCGTCGGCGGGCGACGGCGGAAGGCAGTGCGTCGGCCGTGGACGGCACATCGGCGCGGTGCGTCTTGTGAGGAGGCCGGTCGGCGCGGTAGAAACGGGCGACCACACTCCTCACCACCCGAGCCGGCCGCACCCGTCTGAGAGAGCGCTCTCTCGGACGGGTGACGCACTGACCTGCCCCTCCGCATCAGTCCCGCTGTTCCAGCCTGTGAAGGACGCACCGCATGACGACGACCCAGCCTTCCCTCGGCAGGCGGCCGCGCATCGGCCTCGTGCTGATGACCGCCGTCCTGACCGCCGCCTTATCGGCGGGTACGAGCCCGGCCACCGCCGCCTCCCCGCCGCCCGCCGTTGCGAACCTCGGCCCGAACGTCACCGTCTTCGACCCCGGCATGCCGGTCGAAGACATCCAGGCCGTCCTCGACGCCGCGCACGCCGCCCAGGTCGACGACGAGATGGGCGTCAACCGCCACGCGTACCTCTTCAAGCCCGGCACGTACGGCACCGCCGAGCAGCCGCTGCAGATCAAGGTCGGCTACTACACGGAGATCGCCGGCCTGGGCGCCTCCCCCACCGACGTCGTCATCAACGGCAAGGTCGAGGTCTACAACCGCTGCCTGGCGGACGGCGGCACCGGCAACTGCCTCGCGCTGGTCAACTTCTGGCGCACCCTGTCCAACCTGTCGATCAACGTCAACGCGGCCGGCCAGGACGGCTGCCGTTCGTCGGCCAACTTCTGGGCCGTCTCACAGGCGGTGTCACTGCGCCGGCTCGACGTCACCGGCGGCACCCTGTCGCTGATGGACTACTGCACCGCGGGCCCGCAGTACGCCAGCGGCGGCTTCATCGCCGACTCCAGGCTGCCCGCCGTCACGAACGGCTCGCAGCAGCAGTGGCTGACCCGCAACAGCGAGGTCGCCGGCTGGTCGAACGGCGTGTGGAACCAGGTCTTCGCGGGCGTCGTCGGCGCGCCGGACGAGGCCGGGTTCCCGAACCCGCCGTACACGACGCTCGACACCACCCCGCTCAGCCGCGAGAAGCCCTTCCTGTACGTGGACGCGCGCGGCAGGTACGGCGTGCGGGTGCCGGCCGCCAGGAGGAACACGCGCGGCATCTCGTGGGCGAACGGCCTGACGCCCGGCCGTACGCTGCCGATCGGCGACTTCTACGTCGCCAAGCCGTCCGACTCGGCGCAGGACATCAACCGGCAGCTCGCCCGCGGCAAGCACCTGCTGCTCACTCCCGGCGTGTACGACATCGCCCGCAGCATCGAGATCAGGCGCCCCGACACGGTCGTCCTCGGGCTCGGCCACGCCACGCTGACCGCCTCCCGCGGCTCGACCCCGATCGACGTCGCGGACGTCCCCGGCGTCGTCATCGCGGGCGTGACCATCGACGCGGGCCCGCGCAAGTCGCCGGTGCTGCTGCGCGTGGGCAGCAGGCACGGGCATCACGGCGGCTCGCCGTCGAACCCGACGACCCTGTCGGACGTGTACTTCCGGGTCGGCGGCCCGCACGCCGGCAGCACGGACGTCGCGCTGGAGGTGAACAGCGACCACGTGCTCATCGACCACACCTGGGTGTGGCGGGGCGATCACGGGGTCGAGGGCTTCACCGACACCCAGCGCTGGAACACCAACCTGGGCCGCAACGGCGCCGTCGTCAACGGTGATCACGTGACCGCGACGGGGCTGTTCGTCGAGCACTTCCAGCAGTACAACACGATCTGGAACGGCGACGACGGGACGACGATCCTCTACCAGAACGAACTGCCGTACGACCCGCCGACGCAGGCCGACTGGATGAACGGCGCCGTCGAGGGCTGGGCCGGCTACAAGGTCGGCGACCGCGTCAAACGGCATCGCCTGTACGGGGCCGGGGTCTACGTGTTCAACCAGAACAACCCGCAGATCCACACGGAGAACGGCTTCGAGGCGCCACGGCGGCCGGGGGTGCGCCTGCACCACATCATGACCGTCAACCTGAGCGCCGGAATCATCGACCACGTCGTCAACGGCGAGGGCGAGGCGGCCGACACCACCAAGATCGGCGCCCCGGTGTACGTCACCGACTACCCGGCGCCCTAGAGCCTGAGCCCAGCGGCGGTGGCTGGGGGACCACGCGTCCCCCAGCCCGAGATGGGCCGTGGTGCGGCCCTACCCCAAAGAGGCGGTCGCAGCCGATCTGCTGCTGGAGCGGATCGCCTGGCGGTGCCCGGTCAGCAGAGTTTGCCCGCGTACCACGCCCCGAGGAAGTCGGGCCACCAGCCGAGGTGATGGTCCCCCGGGCCGACGCACTTCTCGAAGTCTCGGGCTCCGCCGATGTTCCGCCGATCGGCGTAGATGACGACATCGGTCTCGCCGCAGTGGTTGTACCACAGCTCATCGAGATTCCAGTGCTCGCCGCACGGGGCGGCCGATGACGCCGCGCCGGTCGTGGTCGTGTGGGCGCTCGCAGCCGCCGACGGCAGCCCGAGAGTCGCCACTATCGCGGCGCTCGTGAGTAATGCGCGGACAGTCCGCTTCATTCTCGCTCCTTTGGCCGGATTGACTTCCCCGAACTCGGTCACCGCTCGGTTCGGTTCAGGGATGCGCGGAGTCGTCGCTCCCGGAAACGGGAGCAGGTTTCACCCGTGGCCTTTCACTATCCAGATCGCGCTCCTTGCAATGCGCTTTCCGGACGCGGGAAAATGCGGCGACGGTGCAGGCCGGGCGAGGACGGAGAAAGTCGCTGAATACGGCTGGGCCATGCGACCGCGCCGGCCGCATGACCCTGGAGACGGATGTGAGTCGACTTACAAGGCGTGCACCCACGCGTCGGTGATGTGGCAGCCGTTCGCCGCACCGTTGACCGAGGATTCGGGGCCGATCGTCTGATTCTGCGCCTTGTACACGACGGGGCCGTGGATTTCTCTCGTATAGGGCCAGTGCGCCGAGGCGCAGGAAACCCGTACCTGGTAGGAGCCGAATCCGGCGTAGCAGATGGCGCTGCCCACGTTGTTGTCGATGAACGACACGCAGTCCCATACCTCGGCGTGCGCGGGTGCGGCGCCGAGCATGGCTGCGGATGACACGGCCATGGCCATGGAAGCGGCGACCATGGTTTTTCTGAAAAGCTTCATCTCTTCCTTTTCTTGGCACCGAAATCGCGGTACGAGCGATGGTACGGAGAGATGGAGAGCCGGGATATCCGGGAAACGAATGGTCTGCTGCGCAATCCGGACTGGCCGGAGACGACGGACGCCGGCCCGCCGCCCTTGTGGAGCTGGCCGCGGACCGCGCCGTCGGG
The DNA here is from genome assembly GCF_039529435.1 of Nonomuraea maheshkhaliensis. Taxonomy (NCBI): domain Bacteria; kingdom Bacillati; phylum Actinomycetota; class Actinomycetes; order Streptosporangiales; family Streptosporangiaceae; genus Nonomuraea; species Nonomuraea maheshkhaliensis. Next base: position 478 of record NZ_BAAAMU010000096.1, on the reverse strand, counting down.
GAACGCGGCGGTGTGCAGGTTCGCGTACCAGTTCTTCGGGTTCTTCTTGATGCCCTTGAGCAGGCTGCTCTTGACGCGGACCGAGCCGAAGCTGGTGTTGCCGCGGATGGAGCCGTTGGACAGCAGGTCGATGACGACGGGGCCGTTCACGCCCGCCTTGCCCCTGTGGATGTGGAAGGCGGTGGGCCTGCCGGTGTTCTTCCACTGGACGAAGTAGTAGAAGCGGTTGCCGTGAATGCGGAACTTGGCGACCGCCACCCCGTCGCGGTCGTTGACCTTCTTGCCCGGCTCACGTACCTCGTTCCTGCCCAGGAGGCCGGCGGCGAAGTAGTACTTGCGCGCGAAGCCGGCCGACATGGTCGCGCCGGCCGCACTGGCCGGGGCGGCGGTCGTGTGGGTGTGGCCGTGGGCGGGCTGGCTCGCGGCGGAGGCGGGGACGGCGGCCATCGCCAGTGCCGCTCCCGCCGCCACCGCCGCG